>JANYFP010000473.1 GCA_025362555.1 Verrucomicrobiota bacterium | reverse complement strand
GCCTTGTCGCGCAGATATTGTTTATGCGTGCCGGCATAAAAATGCAGCGTGTAGGCGACGTTATTGTCTTTGAGGGGATCCGCCGCCGCGAGGTCGACGTCCTGCGACCAATTGGGTGTGCCGACAATAATCAGGTTGTCCGGATCGATGGCGCGGATGGCGGCGATGACTTTCTCCGCGTACGGTTTGACGTCTTTGCTCCAGGTCAAGCCGGTGATCGGCTCATTGAAAATTTCATACATCACGTTCGGGGACTGGCCGTATTTGCGGGCCATCTCCTGAAAATACGCCACGGCCAGATCGGTGTGCTGGTTGGCTTCATGATCATGCCAATCGATGATGACGTACAAGTCGGCGGCGATGGCGGCGTCGATTACGCGGCAAACCCGCGCTTTTTCGCGGGCCGGGTGGCCGAGGTAACCTTCCGGTTTGATCCCGAGCGCGGCGCGGATGATGCTGCAGTTCCAATCCTGTTTCAGCCAATTGACGACCGAGGGATTGTAGAAGCGGGCCGCTTCCCACTGACTCCAGCCGTAACTGACGCCGGCGAGGCTGACGGGCTTTTCGTCGGCACCGACAATCTTATTTCCTTTCACGTGGAGCAGGCCGTGGGCGGTGACGGGCCCGTCGTGGGCTTGGGGCGGCAGTTGGCTTGGGCGGTTGCTGCAAGCACTCAGTGTGAGAAGCGAAAAGAGGAGGACGTAGACGGGATTCATGAAGCAGGTGAAGGGCGGGGAAATCGAGTGGCGGAAAGCGAAGTTGTATTTAAGGACAGGTCTGGTGCACGAGGCTAAATCGGGTTGATCGGGGGAAGTGTTTTGCGAGGGGCGGCTAGCGGTAGGCTGCGGGCTTGCTCGCACTTCAGAGCCGGAGCGCGAGCAAGCTCGCTGCCTACTGGCCGAAAGTGGATTGAGCGGGTGGTGGGTGCGGAAGGGCGTGGCTGGGTGTTGGCGATGCGACTACGGCTCGACTGAGACCGGGAGGCCGGTCCAGGCGAGATTGAGCAGGGTGCGTGCATCCCAGTTGGCGAGTCGGAAGCAGCCGTGTGATTCGGTGCGACCGACTTTTTCGGGATCCGGTGTGCCGTGAATGCCATAGCCGCTGCGATCCAGGCCGATCCAGGCAACCCCGACGGGATTATTGGGGCCGGGCTGGATGATGAGTTTGCGTCCGAGTTCTTTTGCTTCGGGACTTTCGGGAAATACTTCGGGATCAAACGTGTAGTTTGGATTGGGAATGACGACGGTCACGTGCAGTTCGCCCACGGGGCGTTTTTCCACATTGCGGGCGATGCTCACGGGCAGATGGGCAATGACGCGTCCGGTTTCGTCGGTGGCTTCGAGTTCATGGGCGGCGAGGCGGATCTGGAGGCGGACGGCCCGGCCGGAAAGCGTCACTCGATCAACGGCTGGCACTTGGATAACGGTGCCGGGCTTGATGGCGTCCCAGTCGATCTTGGGGTTGAGTTTTTTTAAAAACTTGGGACTTGAGTGATAATGTTCAGCCGCGCTTTCCAAGGCGGTGGCGTAGGCGAGGGCCGTTTGTTCGGATTTTTCCAGCCAAGTAGCACCTACGGGCTGGAGTTGGTCCAGTTCTTCGGCCGTAAAAACATGTTCGGTGAGGGCGGGGGTGGAGAGGAGTAAATTTTCGGCAGTCAGGGCATCGAGTTCACCGGTTTCCTCCAAGCCGGCTCCGCGTTGGAAAGCCCGGAGCGCCGCGACGGATTGGGCTCCGCGTACTCCGTCGATTGAGCCGCTGGAAAAACCGCGGCGAGCGAGTTCAACCTGGGCTTCCAGCCAATTGGTTGCGGGATGCGAATCCTCTACTGCGTCCGCTTCGAGGGCGGGAGTGTCTTCCGGTCGAAGGACTGGTTCGATGGCGGACGTGGCGCTCACATTTCCGGCAACACCGAGCGCCATGAGGAAGGCGAAGTGGCGTGGAGTGAAGGGCGACATTGGCGTGACAATGCGAGGCTTGGATAAAATGAAAATGCCGAAATGAGCGGACGGTTAGAGCGTGTCTTCGAATTAAGATGTGGATCGAGTAGCTACAGGCCTGTTTATCGGGCGGCGGTCCGGACAATCGGCTCGGCGAAAGCCGGTGGACGATTCTTGGAACGCCAAGATGAGTTAACGGGGCATACCGGGTTTAGTTCAGCAAAAAATGGAGCATGTCTGTGTTGCCGGTTTTCCGCGTAGTAGAGTTTGGCCGGGCCTCTGCCCTCAACAGGCCTTTGGCCCGGGTAGGCGGTTGAGGGCAGCCCCTACTGATTCACCGGTTTAGAAAAATCTGGGGCGGGTTTTCGGATTCCGCTCTATTCATTCAGGTTATTTCGCAGCCCCGGCTTAGTGCGAGGTGAGATGCCAGTGGTGGCAAAGTTCGCAGCGGTAGGCCGTGCGTTGGCGTTCGACCCCGGCCAAGAGGGCTGCGTCGAGCGCGTCGCCTTGAGTACGATAGCGTCGCTTGCTGTTGCACCGACGTTTTAGCTCATCCTTCGTTGGCTTCTTCATAGGATCGGGTTCGAGTAATGGTGCTGTTTTTAGGTTTCGGCGATTCTTATGCTCGGTGTTGCGGTGGTTGGTTTGGGTGCAACGCGATCGCTGCTCTCGACTTTCAGTTTATGTGATGCCGCCGTCTTCAGGCTTTTATAAGTCCTTGATTTCAAAATGAGACATTGTGGCGCGTTTAATTCTGAGTGGAGCCTCGGGAGCAAAATTTACCCGAAAAATCGAAATTAATTAAGCGAAAAATGATGCATTAATCATTGTCTGTTAATTATTAAAATAAATAGTGATCTGTCCCTTGCCAAGCGAAGATTTCACTGCATGTTAGTGGATGACGGAGGGGACGGTTTCCCTTCCTGTAGTTAATTGAAATCGCCCGGACTGTTTGCAGGAATGGGCACTTACAGCCGCCTTAAGCGGTATTAAAAGGACGAAAGTTATGACAACTATCGCCATTACAGTCGCCTGGTTCGCGGTGGTCATGATTTACCTCATGGCTGCTTCAGATCGCCGGACGCGCTGCTACTAAGAAAATAACGCCGCCTCAGAGGATTTCCTCTGGGGCGGTTTTTTTATGCCTGGCGGGAACGCTTCGACCGAGACGGGGCGAAAGTGGGTTCATTTCCCACCTTTGACGTATCCGCAGATTTCCACTCGCTTCTCGTGCTTTTGCTCGGCTAGGTCTTGGGGATGGCTACTTCGCCCACTTCATTAAAGAAACTGGAATCCGCTCAAAGCTGTCCCTGCGGCAGTGGCAAGAATTTTGGGGACTGCTGCGAGCAGATCCTCACTGGTCAACGGCCGGCGGCCAACGCCGAAGAATTAATGCGGGCCCGGTTCACGGCTCATGTAACCCACAATTTTCGTTTCCTGCATGAATCGCATCGCCCAACCGCAGGTAAGCCCTACGTGGCGGAAGAGGGTGAGCCGTCGATGGTGTGGACCAAGTTGGTGGTTCACTCGCATGAAATCAGTCCCGATCCGGATAAGTCGTTCGTCGATTTTTCGGCTTATGGCACTGAGGATGAGGTTGAAAAGGTTTTGCACGAGAAAGCAGAATTTCTCCGCATCAACGGAGCTTGGCTTTACAATCGTGAGGCCCGTTTGGGACCGGCTCCCTACAAGGCGGCCGCGGCGAAGGTTGGCCGCAATGATCCATGTCCCTGCGGCAGTGGTAAAAAGTATAAACAATGCTGTTTGCTGAAGGCGTAATGTTACCCTGAGTCTCGAGGCTTAGCCAAAAGCTGCAGGCACGGTAGGAGGAACATGGCTTACCGACTTTGCCAAGGTTGCCCTCTTCGTCTGCGTGCTCCAACAAGCCGAGACGACGGACAAGCCGGACGCGTTGGTTGCAGTGCGTGCACGAGAAAACGTGTCGGAGGTTGCGTTCCTTCCACCCAATTCAACTGCAAGAGTCCGTAGCCTGGAAAATTCCGTAGCTTGGATTTCCCCCTTAACGCTTTCAGTCGGCTATGCTTTTCGGCGTTTTTGTGGGGGCTTTGAGTTTGCGCCCGCCGTTTCCTTGGATAGGTTTTCTTTCGCAAAGGCCAACCCTATGAAAACGATTTCGCTTACGCTGTTGCTTGCCCTGCCTCTTGCTCTTTTTGCCGCCGACGTGAAACCCGGTGATTCCGCCAATGATGTTCGCGCGGCGTTGGGCGCGCCACGAGGTCAGGTGGATGTCGGTGGGCACGCGATTTTTTATTACGATCGTGGTGAAATTGAATTGAGGTCCGGAGTGGTGACGCGCGTTTCCTTGCGGTCTGCGGCTGATCAAGTGGCCTTGGAGAATAGGCGAGCCGCTGAAGCGTCACGGGTTCGCGACGAACAGGATATTCGTCGGGCTCAATTGAGTGCCGAAGGCACTGCGCTCAAGGCGCGCAAGTTGTCCGATCCCGCCTTTCAAGCGGCACCGCTTGATTATCAAGTGGCCTTTTGGGAGGATTTTTCCCGTCGCTATGCCGAGGTGCCATGCTCGGAGCAATTGACTGTCGCCCGAGCGCGACTGGCCGAGAAAGTGGCCGATGGTCAGGTGCGGACCGAGCAGGCTCGCCGTTTGGCTGAACTTGAAGCCCGTGTCGCGCTAGCCGAGGCCCAGGCAAGCAATGCGCGGGAGCAGGCGGCTTTTTATCCCTCCTTCACTTCCTCTTATCGCCAATCTCGTGATTATTATCACGACCATTACCGGTATCCCGCGACCCCGGTCCAACTTCCGTCTTATCAGTTTTACGAGCATCCGATGCCTTATGCGACATCCCCCGGTATGCCGCCCCGGATTGCAACGATTCGAAAAGAGCCAACCTCTGGGGTCGCAAACGACTCAGCTGATTATTCCCATTTCAAGCCGTCTGGTTTGTCCCAGAACTTTAACGACGAGCAGCAGGACTTACGCTGGAATGTTTCGTCAGGGCGACGTTTCTAAATTTGCGGGAGCGGGTTGAATCTAAGGTTGGCGCTTTTTTAAGAAAGC
This sequence comes from Verrucomicrobiota bacterium, assembly GCA_025362555.1. Lineage (GTDB taxonomy): Bacteria > Verrucomicrobiota > Verrucomicrobiia > Opitutales > Opitutaceae > Lacunisphaera. The sequence continues at coordinate 645 of JANYFP010000473.1, read as the reverse complement.
ACACCCACTCGGCGAACTAAGTCCTTCGTGATGCTTCCGCGTGATCGAAGTGGAACCCGAAATCGTCTTCGTAGCCGTACTCGGCGTGGGCGATCGCGAGCACGAAAATTCTGATCGTGACTCCGCCCGTCGCGAGTAATCCGCTGAAAATCCATGGACTGTTCGGACAGAAAGTACGCAGGAATTCCATGATCATTGCCGGTTAGACGTCAGGGTTCGATCGCTGTTCAAAATTCATGCTTAATGCCGTACTTCTGCGAATACGGTGAGTGAGTCAGTAGAGCTAACTGTCCTCGAGCTTCACGTTCTGTTGCATCAAAAAAGGGATGAGCTCGGCGACGCCAAAATCCGCGAGAATCCGGCCATGCCAGTCTAGGACCGGTGCTTTGGTCTGACCCGACTTAGCTTTCATTTCGTCGGCTGCCGACTGATCCTGACTCACGTTTTTTTGTCGAACCCCAACTCCGTTGTTGGAGAGGAAGGCGATGACTTCGGTGCACCACGGGCAGCCGGTTTTCACGTAGAGAATGGGTAATGGATCGGGCATACTATTTTAAGACCGACGCTGTCGATCGAGGTTCGGCCTTCATTTGAAGGGTTCGGGCGCGCGCTTGTTTGTTCTCGTCCCGCTGAGCAGAATCGGGA
>JANYFP010000382.1 GCA_025362555.1 Verrucomicrobiota bacterium | reverse complement strand
TTGAAAGCCGATGGGCAGAGCGAATTCGCCTCTCGGTGGCCGCTTCTGGTCGCCGGGTGTCCGCAGCCGTTGTTTGTGCTGCTGTATTCGTTTCGGCCTCATCTACCGAAATTGGTGTAGATGCGGTGGCGGCTACGACGTTGGAAATCATTTTGCCGGTGATGTTGCTCGTCGGGTTCAAGACGCGCTGGGCGGCGCTCGGTGCGTCCGGGCTCACGCTGCTTTTCGTCTTGGCCATGACCTAATCTTTTGGCGTGAAGGAGGCGTTGGATTATTCAGTGTTTGTCGATAGCGCCGGGGCATTTCTTTTGGCCATCCTATCGTCCTACCGTTGGAGTCTGGATGAGTTTATCGCCGGCAGGTGGAGCGCTGAATAAAGGTGTGCGAGATGGGGGAGTAGAGTGCGGGCTTTTCACAGCCAAAGACGTAACAACACCCGCCTTTGGGCACCCCTCTTGATAGAGGGACTTTGGCTGCGTGAATTAAATCCCCCCTATGAGGAACGGTGTCGTTAAGCGACGGTGTGTGTAGGTTGCACGGAGTAAGGTGTTAATTATCCAGGTTAGACTCCGCATTGCAGCGCTCGCTCGTAGGCCCAGAGCATCTTATTCGCGACGTAGCGATCGATGGCCGGATAACCATTGGTCCCGCTGTCGCTTTCGTGGAGCAAATCGAGTCCGTGGTCGGAACGGAAGATCCCATCCCAACCGATGTCCACCAGCGTGCGCATGACCGTGAGCAGATCGACATTGGCGGTCGGGTCGGCGTGATCGGCCTCGTGGAAGGATTTCTCTCCCGTGGTTTTGACGGCGCGAATATGCATCCAGGCGATGGCCTCGCTGAATTCCCGGATCATCCCGGAAATATTATTGGCCGGCTCGGCACCATAACTACCCGTGCAAAAACAAAGCGCGTTGGAGCGGTGGGGATACAACGCGAGCAGGCGACGGATGTCCTGCTCGTTGCAAAGCAAGGCCGGCAATCCGAGGTAGGGCCAAGGTGGATCGTTGGGGTGGGCTGCCAGACGAACATCGTACTTCGCCGCGGCGGGTACGAGCGCGTTGAGTGCGTAGCGGATATTCTCCCAAATCCCATCGACTCGCTGATCGGCGTAGGCGTGTTGCAGGGAAGAGAACTCGGTCAAACTGTAGCGGCGCGACCAACCCGGAAGAAAAAGGCCATGCGAGAGATCGATCTGGCTCATGGCCTGGTGATCGTAGGCCAACCCGCGTGTGCCATTGGGATGGAGTTGGGCCAGCGCGGTGCGTCCCCAGTCGAGCGGCATCAGGTTATACGTGACGATCAGTTCGTCCGGCTCTGGGAAAACGGCGCGAAGATTCGCCAGCGTTTGGATATAATTCTCCAGATGCAGGTCACGATCGGATCGCCCGAGTTTCATCGCATCCGTCCAAAACACGCTTTCGACCGGGCCGAGCGAAAGATCGTTATCGGCCAGTTCGGCGCGTAAGCGGCGGAGATCTTCCACCGGCCACACTTCGCCGGGCGGCACGTGGTGCAGATGCGTGACGACCAGGGGACGCGGGGTCATCTGCCGGATCCACGTGAGCGGAACACGGTCGGAGTGACCATACCATCGAAAAGCGGTTTGCATAAATGAGGGAGGCTCTCGGTTAAATTGCGCCAGCCATTGGCAAACAGGCGGCCCCAGCGGCGCGCATGAACGCGAAGATTTTTCCGCCCTTCAGGCGGGCGACAAATTCAAGTTTGCTCAGTTTGTTCATGAACTTGGGATGAAGAATAAAATTGAAACGGTACGGCGATTTTCGCGTTGCGTCCTAGGAGCACGACTTCCGCTCCCGCGCCGGCGAGGCCAACCGCCATGGCGCCGCACAATTCGCCGGTGCCACCGATGACAACTGCAACCCGGCCAGTCAGACCAAAAACGGAACTCAAAGGTTTGGGAGGATCATGCATGCGAGTCGAAGTGCCGTCGATCAGGCAGGAATGTCCTCGAGCGGTTCGAACCGTGGAGCGAGCAGGTGGTGCAGCAGGAACGCGGCGAGATATGCGAATCCGCAGAGCGTAAACAGAACCGTGTAGCCGCCAGTGATGTTACCCGCGGAGCTAAATCGATCCAGCATGCGGCCCGTGTAGAGTGGAAAAAGAATTCCGCCGATCGAGCCGGCCATGCTGCCCAAGCCGATCACCGAGCCGATGGCTGCTTTCGGGAAAATGTCGGATACGGTGGTGAAGAGATTGGCTGACCAAGCCTGATGAGCCGCACCGGCCAGGCCGATCAGCAAAACAGCGGACCAGTCACCGACCTTCGTGACGAACAGGATCGGCACTACGCATGCAGCAAAGACAACCATCCCGGTTTTGCGCGCCGTGGTTACACTCCAACCCCGTTTGGTCAGCCAGCCGGTGCCCCAGCCTCCGACTATCGAAAGCACCGTGACCACCCCGTAGATGGTAACGAGATGAACCCAGCTGTTCTTGATATCCAGATGCCGGGTCTGCTTGAAAAAGTCGGGTAGCCAGATGAGAAAAAACCACCACACCGGGTCAGTGAGAAACTTGGCGAGAATGAAGGCCCACGTTTCACGACGGCCCAACAGCGAGCGCCAGGAAATTTTTGATTTTAAATCAGGTTCCTGATCGCTGTGGATGTGGGCCGATTCGATGGAACTCAGTGAGCGAATCCGCTCCGGAGTGTTGTAGAGTGGAATCCAAAAAAACAACCAGAGGAGACCCGCCGAGCCAGCGACGATGAACGTCATGTGCCAGCCCCACGTCAGGGCGATCCACGGCACGACGGCCGGTGCGATAATCGCGCCGACGTTTGCGCCCGCATTGAACAGGCTGGTGGCGAAAGCGCGCTCGCGCTTGGGAAACCACAGCGCTACCGCCTTGATGGCCGAAGGAAAATTACCGCCTTCGCCGAGTCCCAGGGCGATGCGCGCGAGGAAAAATCCTGGAATGGAACCGACCAGTGCGTGGCCGATGGCGGCTGCGCTCCACGCTGCGATCGAGAGGCCGTAACCGAGCTTCGTGCCGAAGCGATCGATGAACCAACCGAAAGCCAGCACGCCCACGGCGTACGATGCCTGAAACGCCGAGTTGACCTGACCGAACTGGGCGTTGGTCCAGTGTAGTTGGTCGTCGAGGATCGGCTTGAGCAGCGACAAGATTTGGCGGTCGATGTAATTGATGGTCGTCGCCGCAAAGAGCAGCGCGCAGACAATCCATCGATAACGGCCCGCGAAAGCGGAAGAAACTCGGCTCATGGTGAGTGCACCTCACGCATAGCGGCCACTTGGGCCGGCGTGACCGCGGTTGCGGCAGGAGCGAAGTTTTTTCTGAGGTAGTTGATGACGCTCGCAATTTCGACGTCGCTGTAGACGGCGCCAAATGGAGGCATGACATTCGAGAATTTTTCCCGATCAGCGGGCAGAACCGCGGCTGGCCCGAGCAGCACGACCTTGATCAGGCGGTTGGTATCGCCGGCGACAACCGCGCTGCCCGCGAGTGCTGGCTGCATGGAGGGAACGCCGCTGCCATTCGCCATATGGCAGGCAGCACAAACGCTTTCATAGATGCGGGCGCCGGGCGTGTTAGTTTCAAGCTGCGATGATTGCGGGGCAGGTTGGGGGACGGACACTTTGCGCTCCGCGGGGTGTTGAGTTTCTCCGGTATAGATGACTCGCCAGATGCGACCCCGCTGAGTCTCGCTGAGGTAGAGCGAACCGTCCGGTCCGACGGCAACGCCGACCGGACGATAGCGGGCGTCACTGGTGTTCGTGAAATAATCCACGCCGGGAAATCCGGTGGCGAAATCTTCGTAGCCGCCGGTGGGCATGCCTTGGGCATCGAAGGGGAGAAACACGATCTTGTAGCCCGCCTGCGGCCGTGGGCTGCGGTTCCACGAGCCATGGAACGCCAGAAACATTCCGCCCCGATATTTTTCGGGAAATTGAGTGCCGGAATAGACGCATAATTGCATGGGTGCCCAATGCGCGGGAAAGGCGATGGCCGGTTTATCGAACTGGGGATTGTCGTCGCGCCGATGGTTGTCCCCGCCGTACTCGGGTGCGCGCATCCGGGCGTTCTTAATTGGATCCCAATAAGTGTAAGGCCAGCCGATGTTCGTGTCTTGCTTGAGGAGATGGAATTCCTCGGCGTCGCGCTCGGCGTTATCGAGCGCATCATAGTGTTCCGGATCGACGATGTTGAGATTGTCCCGCCCCATCATGGCCATGAAAAAATTTCTGGAAGTCGGTTGCCAGGCGAGGGCGAGGCTGTGGCGGTGTCCGGTGGAGAAGCGCACGCCGTCTGCTTGGGTTTGATTGAGCTTGTTGGCATCGAATCGCCAAAAACCGCCGTATTTCAGTTGGAACTGCGCGACTTCCTCGTTGCTGAAACCTTTTGCCCCGAATTGCCGGTCGGGCTTGCTGTAGACGTTGTAGGGCGAGCCAACCTCGACGACGAGGCCGCCGGAATCGTCGAACTCAAAGGCTTTGGCGTCGTGGTCGGCTTCCGCCGGCAGATCACGGATCACCACTTCCAGCGGACTCGAGGGCACGAGTTCTCCGGGAATATATTTGTACCGATAAACCGAGGTGCGACTTGAATGATAAAGATAGCCATCGTGAAACGCGATGTGGGTTCCCCCATCGCCTGGTCCAAATTCTTCGATTTGATCGGCGCGACCGTCATCATTGGTATCCCGCAGGGCCCAGATCTTACCGAACTTTCCTTTTGCGTACACGTCGCCATTGGGCGCGACGGCGAGGAAGCGGAGGTTTTCGTGGGTGCGTCCGATATTTTTTCCGACGACAAGATTGTCCGCGAAAACGAGCGCCCGAAATCCTGGAGGCAGAATGATCGATCCATCATCAGGGTCGGGCTGAGGAAGCGCCGCGATTACGCAGGAACAGGCGCTCAGGGCGGCCAGTGTTGCGACAAGGGAAAAGGCCTTACAGTTTTTCATCGGTGATCGGTCCGGCATTCTGGTAATCGGGCAAGCCGGGGCTCTGGTGCACGGTGAAGTCAGTTACATTCTTGAGCACGAAGATCGGCGTGTTGGCGGCGCTAGCGGCCTTGAGGTGATCGAAATCAGCCCCGACGACGTCCTGCAAAAAGATGCACGGGCGCAGATCCTCTTTCGCGTAACGGAGCTCGACATGATCGAGATCGAGATTTTTCACGTGGCGGGCAAAAAGTCCGTAGCTCGGCAAGATCCCGTAACGCGAAGGATCGGGATATTCGGTGACCATTTCTGGTACCTCGCGTGTTCCCTGTTCCTTGGTGCCGCCGCCTGCAAATTGAATCAAGAGGTGCGAGAGCTCGATATCTTCGAGGACCGAACCCGGCATGCCGTCGAGAATGATTCCGTGGTCCGCCGTAACATGAGAGGCCACGACGTTGCTGATTTTTATCCGCCGCGCGGCGCCGATGGCTGGCTGGCTTGGACCGCGAAGACGGGCGCCGAGGCGGATGTAAATCGGGGCGTTGACGATGTCATGCAAGGTCAGGTTGGAAACCGTGATGTCTTCCATCAGCGCGCCGTCGACCGACTCAAGGGCGAGGCCGCGGCAGTATTCGAACACGCAATTCGAAATCGTGATGTTGCGGAAACCGCCATTGGATTCGGTGCCGAGTTTGATGCGCCCAACCGGGCCGCCGCTGACGGCGTGAGCGGGATTGCGCTGGCGCGTGCCGTCGAGAAACGAGCCCACTTCGTAGCCGCTGACATGGCAGTTCGTAATGGTTACGTTTTCGGTCGGGCGATTGTAGCCGAGGGCGAAGCTGCTCTTCAGACAGATGCCATCATCGCGCGGTGAATTGACGCTACAATTGGAAACGCGGGCGTTCTGGCAGCAGTCGAGATCGATGCCGTCGCGGTTGGTATCGATTTTGAGATTGTCGCAGGTCAAGTTGTCGACGCCACTGGCGAGGATGGCGAAGTGGCCGCCGTGGTAGATCGTGAAATCGCGGAAGATGACGTTGCGGCAATTCTTCAACGCGATGGCTTTGTTGCCGACCCCAGCTGGAAGAATTTCCTTCGGGTCGGGATAGCCGAATGCGCCGGGCTTGGGAGCGTCATGGGCGGGGTGGGTTTCCTTGGGCAGTGAAAGGTCAGGTTGCGCGTCTGCGGCGAGCCAGCGCTCTTCCGGTAGAAAATCGCGTCGGTTCGAGCGGCGGCTCAGACCCCGGCCGAAAATTCGGCCGGGACCGAGGATTGAAATATTTTCCAGATTCTCGCCCCAGATGAGGCTGTTGTGCCAATGCGAGTGACCGAAATCCTGGAACTGATCAGCGATGGGATTGGGCTCGGGCGCGTCATAGCCGGCGGTCAGGTCTGCAGGCGGTTCGGCGGCAAGCAAGGTGGCGCCTTGGTCGAGGTAGAGAGCGACGTTGCTCTTGAGGCGAATGGAATAGCTCAGATAGGTGCCAGCCGGAAAGAGAACTGTGCCGCCACCAGCCTCGGCTGCCTGGGAAATGGTGCGGTTGATCGCGTCGGTATCGAGTGCCTTGCCGTCGCCCACGGCGCCATTTTCGCGGATGTTGTAGGTGCCGGTTGCGGCGGAGAGTGAAGCAAAGGCGAGGAGGGCAATGAGCGCGCGTGCGATCCAAGACAGAGGCAGCTCGGCCGAAGGCCGCGCGCGCGGAGCGAGTGGGAAATTCATAGGTTGCGACAGCTGACGATTGCTCACTTAGTCGGCTCGCTCAAAATCACGGAGTCACGGCGGGTTACGGCTTCACCGGCGAGCAACTGCGCGATCTTGCCCCGCATCACGTTGATGCCCCACAGCGTTTCCGGTTCGGACCAGCTGGTGAACGGCGCCTCATCAGCGCTTGAGAGCCATTTGCGCGCTTCCGCGAATGATTTTTCCGCGTCCCTTAGCGCGGCGCGGCGTACAGCCTCGTTCGTGAGCTCACGATAGCCGCGGATCAACGCCAACAAGGCGCGGTCCGTGGCCAGTACGACTTGCGCCTGCACCCGCACATTGTCGTGCCAGAGCCGCTGGCCTTGGGGCTCGAGCTCAGGTTCCAATGACTCGGCTGCACGTGTTACTGAAACCAGTTGTTCGATTGACCGGCTCAAACCGCGCGTTACAGCGGTGAGTTGGTCGTCGGTTTTTTCCACGGCCGGCTCGATGCGGTAATATCCCATGTTGCGATCGTCGAGCGCCATGGCGTTGAACGGCTTCGTCCAGTTATCCAGCAAATCCTCGCTCGCGCGCGCGACGCGCATGTCCTGAAAAATATATTGGCGGGGAAAATTGGGAAGATCGGGACCGCGCTGCGTCCAGAAACTGTTGTAGTAGGCGCGAATCACGGCGGTGGCGGCACCGGCCTTTCTCGCACCGAAATATTGCGTGCACCAAGCTTGGAGGA
>JANYFP010000271.1 GCA_025362555.1 Verrucomicrobiota bacterium | reverse complement strand
ATCTGCACGCCTTGAGTCGTCTTGCTAATTGCCGCCTCGATCTTACTCGCGCTCTCCTTTGCCGCCACCGCAGAGCGGTGGGCCAAGGCGCGCACTTCTTCGGCGACCACCGCAAACCCGGCTCCCATTTCTCCGGCTCGGGCGGCCTCGACGGCGGCGTTGAGTGCGAGAATGTTGGTTTGGAACGCGATCTCATCGATTGTGCGGATGATTTTAGCAATGTCGTCGCTCGACGCCTTGATGGCCGTCATCGCGGTGCTCATGGCGACCATGTCAGCCGCACCAATGTCCGCGGCTGCCCGTGCGGCCCGCGCGAGTTCGTTTGCTTTTGTCGCGCTGTCGGCATTGCGCTTGGTCATGGAGGACAACTCTTCCAGTGAGGCGCTGGACTCTTCCAGGGATGACGCTTGTTCACTGGCTCCGTCCGCCAGGGTAACACTCGATTCGGAAACTTGACCGGCAGCCGACGCGATCTGCTCCGAGCCAGTGCTTAAATCTTTGATCGCGCTGACTAGCGGTTTCGAAATGCTGCGTGAAAACGCGATGCCCAGCAGCGAAGCGATCAGAGCACTTGTTCCCGTTACGACGGCAACCCACCACAAGAGCTTATTTTGCGCTTCGTCCAGTTGCCGGCGCGTTTCGGCGAAGTCCTCTTCGTTGGCTCCCGCAATAATCGCCCAGTCCCACGGGGCATAATTCGCAACCGTGATCAATCTCGTCTTCACGACTGGCGTGCCTTCATCAGTGACCGGATACGCCATGGCAACCGTCTCACTCGTGGTTATCGGCGTCGCTCGCGCAATGATTTCCTGCACGAAGGCTTTTCCAGTCGCATCGCGGGCCTCCCAAATGTTCTCACCGTCGCGTTTTCCCTGAGCGGAAACGATGGAGTGGCCTCGTTCTTTTCCCTTGGTTCCCACGACCAGGACCGAGCCCGTTCGCCCCACCGACATTTTGATGATGGCATCGTGCAGTTCTTGGTTAATTGTTTTTAATGGCAGGCCGACGAAAATCATTCCGATGATTCGCCCATGAGTGCTATCCCAGAGTGGCTCGTAGACCGTAGCGTACCACTCATCCACGACAAAGGCGCGGCCGCTGAACGTTTCACCCCGAAGGATGGTGGCGACTACGGGGTTGGCCACGCCGTCCTCCCCGTGCACGGCAATAAAAGAACCAATCGCCCGCGTGTTGTCCGCTTTCACCAAACTCGTGCCCACTCGGAGCATGTCGCCGTCATCGTTCATCCGCTGGAAGACGGTACAAAAACTGCCGGTAAGCGTCCGCACCTCGTCCACAATGAGGACGTTTTCCGCGGCGAGACTGGTCTGTCCGAGCCATCGGTTTCCGATCATCAGTTTGGGCACTTCGACTCGCCGGAGCTGTGCGGTTGCCTGGTCAATTGCATTCCACGCTACGTTTTCTGCCCCCAGATTTATTCCCCCGCCTTGCCGGACCAGTCCTTGAGCGACGCCTAAACTACGGGCCAAATCCTTCTGATTGCGTCGTTCCGTACTGTCACACAGGAGATAGGCGTTCTTTGCGATCTTGGCACCTTCGCTAAACGCCTGGGTGCGGACAGTCTCGTCCACGCGTTTTAAAAGTTGCCCGCGTTGGAGCAGGATCGTTGCGAATACGGCAATGAGTGCGGCAATGAGCGGGCAGACGGCCAACAAGACTATTTTCATGGCGATGCTTACCTGACGCCGTTTCGGAGTATGGTTCATAAGTGGGCTGGACCCGCATGGAATAATAGCAGGTCTTCTATTCTAATTCGTCACTCCTCTCATCCACCCACCGCACGCGTTGCTAAATCACTACGCGTTTATTGCTTTTCTGTTTAATCGTGCAGACGAAGTCTGATCTGTACATAGCCCGGATGGCGTCGGTCAAGAAGACTCCTCAACAAATCTGCTTAGTTCCACGTAACATAGGAGCTCGGGAAAGTGGGGAGTGGGGCAGGTGCATCAAATGAAGTGTAGCATCGCACCGGCGGAGGAACCAAGATACTTCCTAAGTGGTATCGTTAGAGTGCAATCACGCCGGTTGGTACCTAACGGATACTCGGCCTGAATTTCTCTCCGCGATTTTTGCGTTTAATCGGGGCTCTCTTTTTTTGATGCCGCTTTTCAGTTCTACTAAAGGGAGACCGCGGAGTTGGGACCCTGAATTCTCGCGGAATGGCATTCCCTGTTTCTCGGAATATCGCCAGCCGAGGGTTATTGGAGCGCTGCGAGGACAGCCTCTTTACGATTGGTTTAATGGTGAAGGAAGGCCGTGCTTCGGGCGATTTTGGCGTCGTCGTTTTGGCGTTGTGTAAGGAACCGCGACTCCAGCCGACGCATTTAGGCAACGACGGCGGTTACCAGCCTTACCTTACTGGTCGGAAGCGGGTGGGGTGAGAAATAGAGTTCAATTCGCCTTATCGAAACTTTTTTTCCCGGATAAGCCGGTATCAAGTGACAATATTTCTCGCTTTGAAAAGCACCTTGCTGAGCTAAATCACGAAGAATCCGAGATTTGTTATCGTTAATATTTTGGCATGTGGATCGCTAGGTGGTTTTTCGAAAAATATAAAACCATAAGGAACCAACCCATGAATATCATTCGTAATAACTCTCTTGATAATCGGCGGGCCGCTGCTGGGCGGAACACGCCTTGGATTGGCTTGGAAACTGAAATTAGCCACCTAGTCGAGTCTGCGTTGGCAGACTTCACCACCGCTGGGTTTATTGGGCGATTCCCAGTCGATCTCTATGAAGACGACAATAACACTTATGTTCGGGCAGAAATCCCCGGACTCAAACGGGACAATATTAGCGTGGAAATGGCCGATGGCTATCTGACCATCAACGGTACGCGTTGCGCCACGGCTGGAGACGGTCAGGTGACGGAAAGCGTTTCATTAAACCGCTCCGTCGCGATTCCGGATAGTATTGCGACCGATCAGATCCGTGCCGCTTACGAAGACGGCGTTCTGAAGGTCACGCTCCCGAAATCCGAAACCGCTAAGCGCCGCAAGGTAACTGTAGACATTAATTAAACCCAATCCAACCAGGAGAAAATCATCATGAACTTGTCAAACTTACTGTCGCCCTCGTCG
>JANYFP010000269.1 GCA_025362555.1 Verrucomicrobiota bacterium | reverse complement strand
CGCGGAGAAAATTCAGGGTGGCCGGGGCCCCTTTCCATTCGATCAGCACGGCGTTCAGTTCGACCCAGATCGTCCGGCCGTCGGCGGCCAGCATGCGGATTTCATAACGCGCGGGCGGGGATTGTCCGCTGATTCGTTGGGTATAACGCTCTGCGACCATGGCGCGATCATCCGGGTGAATGAAGTCCATCACCGATTGGGTGATGAGGTTGATCGCCGGACCGGAAAGCATTTGGTAGCTCTTGGCATTCACGAATGCGAATTTTCCATCCTGCACGACGGCGATGGATTCGTCGGCATTCTCGACCAGCACGCGATATTTTTGTTCGGCGATTTCCAAATCGTGGACCGCGTTGCGCAAGCCATCGAAACCGTGGCGCAGGCGTTCAGTCATAGTGTTGAAGCCGGTTTTCAAAAAACCAATTTCGTCGCGCAAATGAACCTCGCCGAGCGTGGTGTTGTAATTTCCCGCCGTCACTTGCTCGACCGCGTCGGCTACCCGGCGCAGGCGTCGCGTGACGAGAAAATGGACGCCAAGGAGGAGCGCCACCGTCGTGACAAGGGTGGCTGCGACCGAGCCACCGATGAGTCGGACGCGGAGGTTGGCCAGCTCGCGTTCATTTTCGGTGGTGCGGATCCGGACGTAGCTGAAGAGCACCGGGGCTTCTCCGCCCGCCGAAGCCACGGGCGCCACGCGGATCAGGAATGAGTTGGGCCCGATCGAAAGGCTTTCATTGAAACCACCTGTCGCCGCGCGCCGCAACCAGTCGGGCTTTACTTCGGGGAATTCATTCCAGCGGTGGCCGACTTTTTCCGGTTGAATCGCGACCAAAATGATGCCGTCCGCAGAGACGACCATCGCGTCATCGAGCGCGGGGCCGACGACACTTTCCAGGGTGTCTTTTTGGCCGAACGCATCCGTGGAGAGGGCACCTTGGGCGACGAGGGCGCTGGGCTTCTTCAGTGAATCCTCGAGGCGGCGATCCACCTCGGCGCTGAAGCGGCGCAGATAGAAGGTGCCGAGGGAAAGAAGTACGACCGATTCGATGGCGACCACGAGGCAACCCAAGGTGATGGCCAGTCCGAATTGGAAGCGGGGTTTCATTTGGCGACGGAAAGGGACTCGAGACTAAACTGACAGGGATTAAATGGACCGGGATCGGGATAGAGCCAAGAGTCAAAATGACTGGCGGGGAAATTCCGGAATCCGGGAGTGCGGACCTCGACGCGAACCGGATCGAGGCAGAGGCCGATGGCATAGAACTCATCAGCGGCTATTTCGAGGACTTGAGTCATGAGCGCGGCGCGGGATTCGCGATTGGGTTCTGCCATGACTTGCCGGTAAAGCGCCATCTGTTTTTCAACCATGGCCGGCGGCTTCTCGGCGCCTGGTGCCTGCGGGTTGCTGAACCAGCGAGCCCAACGGGCCCCATAGGGCATTCTGGTTTCATATTCAAAGGTCGCGGGCACAAAACATTCCGGCTCAAGGATCGGGGCGAAACCACCACTCCCATTTGCGATGGCCCCGTCATGCCGGTTCTGCGTGATCTGCTCATTGAACTCTCCGCGCATCAAGAACGTCCACTCCATCTCCACGCCAATCGCGCGCCAATCGCTTTTCACCCGGTCCATGATCGCCGGCCAGTCCGGATCGCTGGGCCGGGGCACGAGAATCGTCAACTTGAACAGTCGGCCATCGCGCAGCAAGCGCATGCCGTCGGATTCACGGGCATGCAGTCCGGCTGCTTCCAGCTCCGCTTTCGACTGCTCGGGCGCGTACGTGGTGAATTGTTCGCCGAGGCGGCGATTGCGGAACGGCGATTCCGGGCGCGGCGCAATCTGCCACGGCATAGCTTCAGCACTGTAAAGCTGCTGGATGATGGCCGGCCGATTGATTGCCTTTGAAAGCGCAATGCGCACGCGTTTGTCGCCCAGCGCGGCCCGCATCACCGGATCGGCGTGGTTGAGATTCAAGAAAATCGCGATGGGATTTGAATTGCTGGAGACCGCCCTCACGGTGCGAATCCGTCCCTCTTTTTCTGCTTCCAAGATCGCCGGGGTCGACGCGTAACTGAAATAATTCGCCCGGTTGTAGTCCACTTCTCCAGCGAGTTCGCGGCGGAAAAGTTCAGCGCGGTCGGTCACCACTTCGAACCGCACGCGGTCGAGATAGGGTAATTGTCGACCCAAAGTGTCCACTTTCCAGTAATAGGGATTTCGCGCTGCGACTACGGCGGTCGCTTCTGGCGTGTAGGCATTCGTGATGATCCACGCATCGAGTGTGGGACAACTGGGATTGCGCCAGGTCCAGGGCGTGAAGACGGTCCGGAAGGAGTCGATCCACGACCGTCCGGTTTGCCGCATCAGTTCCGCCGCCCCTGCCGGGTTGTGGCGCCGGTGTACTTTTCGCAGATGATGGGCGGGGTAGCGCGTCAGTTCATTCGCGTTCATGCTCGCGAGGAGTTCGAGAAAAATGGCGTTCGGCACCGCGAATCGAAATTCCACGGTGGTGTCGTCCGGCGCAGTGCATTCCGGCAGTCGCCCGCCAGCCAGCAACCAGCCCGGCGGGGATGGCGTCAGCTCAGGATCGCGCACCACATCATCAATCCACGCCACGATATCGTGGGCCGTGAACGGCTGACCATCAGACCAGCGCACGCCCTGACGCAGTTGAAAACGATACACGGTGGCGTCAGCGTTAATGGTCCAACTGATGGCCAAATTAGGCACCACGCGGGTCCAGTTTGGATTCCAGCGCACCAGTTGCTCATAGGCGAGACACCGGGAAAGCAGCGGACTGTTATCTTCGCCGGCGACGATGGCCATGCGCCACGTGCCACCGTAGGTGCCGGGTTTTTCCACGGGCGTCACAATCAGCGGCGCGATCGGGAGACGCTGTTCGAGTGGCGGAAGTTTTCCAGCGACGACTTGCGCGTGTAACTCTGGCGCTTCGGTGAAAACCGCCCATCCCCGGCTTGGCGCAGTCACAATCGCCACCGTCACTAACAGGATCAATTGGGTGGCCCGCATTAGGACTGGGTAAATGACCGTAATTGCGCGCCGGGACAAGGCTTGTTTCCCCCGACAAAGTCAGTTCATCGAGCGTCTGGCGCGAATCCTGAGTCACGCGTTGGTTGGGTTCTGACTGCCCTCAACGCTCCATTCTGAACGCCCCGATCCCTCCTTACCTTGCGGGCCGCATGCCGACGCCGACGATCGCGAGGGTGGCGAGTGAACTCACAGGCATGAGAATCGCGGCGAGCAAGGGATTCATGTGGCCGACGGCCGCGAGTCCGACCGCGAGAAAATTATACGCAATGGAGAAGACGAGCAGCCAGCACTGCGTCCGGCGTCGCACGGCGGCAACGTTGAATAATTCCTGCAGCCCGCCAAGACCACGGCCGAGCATGTAGAAATCGGATTTTCCTTCGAGCACACCGCGATGAATGACCGGTGTACCGCGGACCAGTGCAGCGTCGAAGGCGAGACTGTCATTTGCTCCGTCGCCCAACATCAGGGTGTCGCGCTGGTCGATGGTCCGCACCCACTCCGCTTTTTCTGAAGGTGTTTTTCCCGCGCTGGCATTTCTCGCGTCGATCCCGAGGGCCTTGGCCATGGTGGCAACTTTTTCTCTCCGATCACCACTGAGAATGTGGGTGGAAAATCCCCGCTGCTGCAGCGCCGCGATTTCCTCGCGCGCGCCGGGTCTGGCCTCATCGGTAAACCGGAAACGCGCCAACACGACACCGTCACACGCAAATTCCGCGTCGTGTCCGACAGACGGTTTGGCATCTATTATATGACAAGAGTCCTCTTGGCGGCCACGCCAACCGGGGCGACCGAGTGACCACTTTTCGGTTATGGTGGCGAGTGTCGTGCCATGGCCGGTCTCCTCGTGGATTTCTCCGAGCGGGGCGGCGGTCGGGTCGGACGAGGGATGGCCGTCAGACATCAGGCACTCGCATAGGCTCTGACTCACGGGATGCGGGTTGTCTTGCACGAGTGCAAGGAGCGCGGCGCGAGCTTCGGGCGAGAGCGCGGTGAGGGCCTCGGGGTTTTGCAAGGCGGGCGTTTCCAGCGTGAGCGTGCCGGTCTTGTCGAAAATAATTTTGCGGATGCGCGCGAGGCGCGGCCAAAGATCGCTCTCACGCACAAAAACACCTCGACGGCGCAGTGCGATCGTCGCCATTTCATCGGTCAGCGGAAACGCGAGCCCGATTGCACAAGGGCACGACACGACGAGTACCGCGGTGACCACCGACCACGTGCGCGCCGCATCGTGCGTGGCGATCCACCAGGCGACGCCGGTGATCGTCGCGATGCCTAAGATGCCGACGAGATATCCGCGGATGACGCGTTCAAGAAATGCGTGGCGATACACATCCCGCCGGGCGGGTTGGAGTAATTGCGCGAGCAAGGACGCGCTCCAGGGCTGCGCAGCGCGCAGCGAAATTTCCGTGCGACCGAGATTGACCGCTCCGGCAGGGACGCGCGCGCCGGCGCGGGAGGTGCGCGCGTCGGCCTCACCGTTGATCCACGCAGTCCCGAAGGTGGCTCCGGCGGATTCGAGCTTTGCTTCCACGGGTACGACTTGGCCGGAACGAATAAAAAAAAGCTCACCCACCGCCAGGTCTTCGACGGCGCGTTCGGTGACGCCTTGCGTCGACTCGACGCGAATTTTTCGGGGGCGTGCGTGGCCGCTGAGCAGGCGATGGCGGTTGCGCTCGATGGCGGCGGTCTGGGCCCAGCGGCCGGTGAGCATCAATAAAATAAACGCGGCGACGAAATCGAAATAGACGAGTTCGCTGCGGCCGGTGAACCAGCCGTAGAGCGAGCCGAGATACGCGCCGGTAATTCCGACGGCGATCGGGAGATCGATGTGCATCACGCCATCGCGTACGGCGCGCGCGGCGCGATTAAGAAAATAGACCCCGCCGGTGAGCAGACTGAATGTCGCAAAGACCAGCGCGAGCAAGCCGAAGAGACCCGCGTATTCGGAATCAGGCTTCATGCCGAAATAGGCCGGCAGCGTGAAAAGCATCACGTTCATGGAGAACGCCGCGCACAGTCCGACCCGTTTGACCAACGCCCGGCTCTCCGGTACCGCCGGCTCTTCCCCGGGCGGGCCCACGAGATAATTAAACGACTGAAGGGTGCGCGCGAAGGCGGGTGCTTCGAATTTACCTGGCGACCAGCGCAGTCGGAGCTGACCCAGTTGGGCGTCAGTTTCGATGTGGAGTGAGCCAGCTTGTTGGTGAAATAGTTTTTCGATCAACCAGACACAGCCCGCGCAGGAGATGCCTTGAATCTCCAGTTCGAGTTCCGGCGCGATGGGAGATTTTTCGGCAACGATTTGCAGCTCGGCCAGCCACGTGAAATCCCGGGGTTGAAAAACGGACGGATCGACGGGTGCGACGATGGCGTCGCGGATTTTGTAGTATCGGTCGAGTCCGTGCTCGTGCACGAGGCGGTGGACGTAGCTGCAACCCGCGCAGCAGAATCCGGACTCGGTGGCGGTCGCGCCTGCGAGAGGCGCGCCGCAATGAAGGCAATGGTGGACAGGAACGGCTTGCGCGGCACGCAGTCCACGCACTCGCACCGTCGAGCTCACGCTCCCGTCCACCAAATGGGTTGCTGCAGGCCGATCGCCTCCGATCCGCGTCGCGGATGAGGCTTCGGCGGGTGAGGGCACCCGGTCCACAGTCAAAATTGTTGTGTGTCGGCTCATGGTTAGAAGCAGACGAAATCCGTTGGGCTCGGGCCACCGAGGCCGAGCGTGCCGCGCAGACGCCAGACGAGTACCGCCGCCACGGAGAAGGCCAGGATCGCTTGCGCGCGGGCGAGGCGGGTGGGGCCGAACTTCACTTGCAGCCAGCGGTAATTGGTTTGCGCGAACCAAAGCAACGGCACCGTGCCGAGACCAAAAGCGAGGAGGGTCTCCGCACCGCGCAGGGCGGAGCCGGAGAGCAAGGCGAGCGATAAAAGAAAATACAACGGACCGCACGGGAGGAGCGGAGTGGCCAGGCCGACTCCGGCCGCGGCGGCGAGGCGGGAGCGACCACGGAGCCGGGCCGAGAGCCAGCCATGCGCGCGGGCGAGGGCGAAGGGCCGGGGCAGGCGCTGATCGAGGCGCAAAGCGACAGCGACAAAAAACAGCACCAGCAGCCATGGCAGGTAGCGCAGCGCACTTTCACCGAGCACCCACAGCGGTAATCGGCCGATGCCACCAGCGAGTGCGCCGAGTACGGCGTAACTGGTGAGCCGTGTGAAGTGATAAGCAGTGCACACGGTTTGCGGGCTCGCATCATCACGCGTGGCGGGCATCAGGGCGCAGGCCAGCGGGCCGCACATGCCGGCGCAATGCAGGCTGGTGACCAATCCCGCGATGAAGGCGGTGCCCGGTCCAGTGATGCCAGCGAGTTCCGCGCTCATGGTTTTGCTCCTTGGGTGGCAAGCGGAACCGATTGCACGTTGGCGGTGGCAGCGACCTTGAACATGACCGTCCAAAGGATGCTGAGGAAAATATAGCCAGCGGCGACCCAGAGCCAAAGGGAGAGGCTGCCTTTTTTATCGCGCGCTGGCTGTGCCGCGGAATCGGCCGGGAGCGGGGGTATGAGGGAATTAGCGTTTGATGCCTTTCTCATGGTCCTCCTCCTCAAGTAAACGGGCGTCGGGGCCCATGAATTCGATCTCGCGACTGAGTGTGAAAGCGGGCTCGGCGGCGCTCACTTTCACCGTAAACTTGAACGGCCCGGTGTAATCTTTGCGGTCGATGAGCAGGACGAGCGGGCTGACGGACTCGGTCAGTGCCTCGAGCGTGACAGCGGAGTTAAAGCCGGATTGCCGCACGCCGGTGGGCAGGCCTTCGGTGCTGATCGTGAAGGTGGCGGGCACGGTCCGTTTGTTGACCAGCCGCACCATGAATTGATCACGCACTTCGTTGGCTCCGACAAAATACGCGGCTCCACTCATGCGATAAACGAGAAAGCTCGCGGGCTTGACGGTGGAGAAGGCAAAGGCGGCGACGGTGGCTCCGATGAGGAGGAGAACGCCGTAGAGAATTGTGCGCGGCCGGATCCAGCGGGTGGTCTCCCCCATGAGTCCCTGATGGGAATCATAACGGATAAGTCCGGTGGGGCGTTCGACTTTGGTCATGACATCATCGCAGGCGTCAATGCAGGCGGAGCAGCCGATACATTCGAGTTGCAGGCCGTGACGAATATCGATGCCGGTCGGGCAGACTTGCACGCAGCGGTTGCAATCGATGCAGGCGCCGGCTTCGGGGGTGCCGAGGCGTCCGCGGGGTTCGCCGCGGGTGGCGTCGTAGCCGATGACCACGGTGTGATCGTCCGTGAGCGCGGATTGCAGCCGGCCGTAGGGACAAATAACAATGCAGAGCTGCTCGCGGAACCAGGCGAAATTGAAATACAGGAGACCGGCGTAAATGAAAACGAAGAGAAACGCGGCCCAGTGTTCGCCCGGCGCTTCGTGCAAGTAGAGCCAGAGCTTGGGAATGCTGACAAAGTACGCGAGGAACAGATGCGTGATGATGAGCGAGGCGACGATGTAGAGGAAATGTTTCGCAACGCGGCGCGTGAATTTGTTCGCAGTCATCGGCGCAGCTTTGAGCGCGCGACGCTCGGGGGCGTCGCCGTCGATCCAGCGTTCGATGCGGCGGTAAATGTGATCGAGAAAAACGGTTTGAGGGCAGGCCCAGCCGCACCACAGCCGGCCGAAGAGCGCAGTTAAAAAGAAGAGCGCGAAGCCGAGACCCGAGACGCCGAAGAAGAGCAGCCAGACATCCTGCGCCGCGAGCATGAAGCCGAAGAAGTGGAACCGGCGCTCGGCGAGATCGAGGAATACGGCCGGATAGCCGTTGATCGGAATCCACGGCAGCAGCAGATAAAGGCCAATCAGGAGGTACGCACTGTAGCGGCGCCACGAGGTGAAACGGCCATGAACATCGGCGGGAAAAAGCGCGTGGTGCGAGCCATCGGCATTGATGGTCGTGACCGAATCGCGCACTGGCGCAGGGCGTGCCTTGGCGATTTTCGATTTTGGATTCTCGTTTTTCGGGCGTGAATCAAAACTGGGTTTCCCGAAGCTCATGACGAGTTGAGCGGCGGACTCACGCGTGGAATCCGGACAGTAGATGGGAGGTGCAGCGATGAAACAGGGTGCGTGAATTTCAACGCGCCGGATCGAGCGTGAGGCGTGATAATATGATTGGAGTCAAGTCGTGACACTTTACTTGTTCGCCTCCTGCACGGTGATGAGCTCGCCTTTTTTATGATGGCTGAGAATGTACGCCACGACTTCGGCGGTTTTTTTCTGGCCGAGGACCGGTTCCCAGGCGGGCATGCCTTTATCGAGGATGCCTTTGGACGCGGTGTGATAGACTTCCTTCGGCGTGCCGCCGTGTATCCACGCGGTGTCGGTGAGATCTGGGCCGACCGCGGTGGGGTTTTCGGATTTGCCGCGCATGCTGGGCAGATGGCAGGCGACGCAGAGGGAGTTGAAGGTCTGCTTGCCGGCGTCGACGAAGACGCCGTTGTTACTCATATTCCAAAAAGTGTCGTCGTTGGTGACGTCGATTGAGCTGGCCATTTTGACGGCGGCGACCCGCGCCATCTCGGCGTCAACCTGGGCTCCATCCGTTGGCATGATGCCCGCGATCATGTAGACGAACCAGTAAACCACCCAGAAGATGATCGCGCCGTAGAGAGTGTTGAGCCACCAGTTTGGCAGGCGCTGATCGTATTCTTGAATGCCGTCGTAGACGTGGTCGCGGAGTTTAATTCCGGAATCTTCGGAGGATGACGGGGACGGTTTCATGGGAGCGGTTTATTCGTTATCGAACGGAAGACGGGCGAGGCGTTCGGCCTGTTTGGGCGTCATGCGGGCCGCGCGCCAGCCGGCGGCGAGGTAGATGAACGAGGCGACGGTAAGAGCGACGACGGGGAAAATGAGCTGCCAGTCTTCGTAGATGATGCGGCGGAGCATGGGATAGGGGATTTTAGATTTTGGATTCTCGATTTTTGATTTCGGGAATCGAATACGGGATTTCGGATTTAAACTTTGAGCTCGATGTTCTGTGTGAACGGGAATGTGGAATTTGCCCTCTGTGGTTTTGGAGTTTGTGTGCGCTTAGTGCACCGAGGTTGGCTCCCAAGTTTTGCCGAGGCATTGGAGATAGGCGATGAGAGCGACGATTTCGCGGTCGGCGTCGACGTAGCGGCCTTGGGTGCGCAGCTCCTTGGCAATGGTCTTGGCCTGTTCTTTCGCGATGGTGTCGATCATCGCCGGCGACCACGCGGGATACGGTGTGCCGAGCATGCGCTGGACGCGGATCTTCGAGGAGAGCGCGGCGTAATCCGTGTTGCCGGTGATGAGCCACGTATACGAGGGCATGTTCGAACCGGTGGAAATATTACGCGGATTTTCCAGGTGATCGTAGTGCCAGGCGTGATTGTATTTCAGGCCGACGCGGGCGAGGTCCGGGCCGGTGCGTTTGGAACCCCATTGAAAGGGATAATCCCAAATGGATTCACCGAGGCGGGAGTAGTCGCCGTAGCGCATTACGTCCGGCACGAGGGTGCGGATCATTTGGGAGTGACAGTTGTAGCAGCCTTCGCGGACGTACAAATCGCGGCCAGCGAGTTCGAGCGGCGTATAGACGCGGGCGACGCGATCCTCGGTCTGGAGACTGCGGTCGATCGTGATCATCGGAATAATTTGGATCAATCCGCCGATGACGACGGCAAGGAAAGTCAGGACGGTGAAGGGCAGGGCATTGACGAGAAGTTTTTCATACCACTCGCTCCAACTCGTGCCGCGGGTTTGAAAATGGCCGATGGCGAGCAGCGTGCTGAAAATCGTCGCGATCAGTCCGACGATGTTTAGCCAGCCGCTGGTGAACATCCACACGCAGGACCCGACCAGAATGAGTCCGGTGTAGATGACGGGAGCGTTAAGGAAGGTGCCACTGACGCCGAGATTGTCCTTGGTGGTGGCTGGCTCGATGTAGACTTCCATTGTGCCATTGACGGCTTGGGCGCCGCGGATGCTGCGCCAGACATTGTAAGCCATGAGAATGAATCCGCTGAGATAGAGGCCACCGCCGACAACGCGCAGGAGCATGAGGGGCCGGATGGCGTTGAGGGTCTCGATGAAGTTGGGGTATTTTAGGATCGTACCGTTTTCAATCGTGGCGCTGAGCATCAGACCTTGCGTGATGCCGGAGGCCCACATGGCGGAGATGTAGAGCAGAATTCCGGTCAGCCCGAGCCAGAAGTGGATATTCGCGAGTGACTGCGAGTGCAGTGGACGATTCCAGAGGCGCGGGACGAGCCAGTAGAACATACCGGCGGCCATGAAGCCGTTCCAGCCGAGTGCGCCGGCGTGCACGTGGGCGATGATCCAATCGGTGTAATGCGCGAGTGCGTTGACGGATTTGATGGCGAGGAGTGGTCCCTCGAACGT
Source organism: Verrucomicrobiota bacterium (assembly GCA_025362555.1). Classification (GTDB taxonomy): domain Bacteria; phylum Verrucomicrobiota; class Verrucomicrobiia; order Opitutales; family Opitutaceae; genus Lacunisphaera. The sequence goes on along the minus strand of JANYFP010000269.1, from coordinate 1,990 downwards.
GGCCATGCCGTAGAACGTGACACCGGCGGCGAAGAATTTGATCACGGGATCCGTGCGAAGCTTGCCCCACGCGCCGCGCAACGTGAGGAGACCGTTAAGCATGCCGCCCCACGAGGGTGCCCAGAGCATCAAGGAGAAAGTGGTGCCGAGCAACTGGAGCCAGTTGGGTAGGGCGGTGTTGAGCAGGTGATGGGGGCCGGCCCAGATGTAGAGGAAAACGAGCGACCAAAAATGGATCACCGAAAGCCGGTAGGAATACACCGGGCGCCCCGCCGCTTTCGGCAGGAAATAATACATGATGCCCAAAATTGGCGTGGTGAGGAAGAACGCGACGGCGTTGTGGCCGTACCACCACTGCACGAGTGCGTCCTGTACGCCTCCGAAGATCGGATAGCTGTGAAGGAGCGAAGTGGGAATCGAGAGATGGTTGACGATGTAGAGCATCGCCACGGTGATGATTGTGCCGATGTAGAACCAGATCGCGACGTAGAGGGATTTTTCGTTACGGCGGGCGAGCGTCCAGAAAAAATTAACGGCGAACACGACCCAAATCACCGTGACTGCGATATTGATGGGCCAGATGAGTTCGGCGTATTCTTTACCCCGGGTCAGGCCGAGTGGCAGCGTGATGGCGGCGGCGACGATGATCAGTTGCCAGCCCCAAAAATGGAGTTGGGAAAGAAAATCACTCGCGAGCCGGGCCTTCACGAGGCGCTGCGTGGAGTAGTAGATACCGGCGAACATCATGTTGCCGACGAAAGCAAAAATGACCGCGTTGGTGTGCAGCGGTCGAAGCCGGCCGAAGCTCAGCCAGGCCTGGCCGAAATTAGCCTGCCAAAAATTTAACTGCGTCGCGATGAGGACGCCGACGAGCATGCCGACGACGCCCCAAATGAGGGACGCGAGCATGAATTGGCGAACGATCTTGTCGTTGAATTCGATGGTGGTTTTTTGACCGGTGATCATGAGGAAGGCGTGGAATTAAAGGGAAGGGGTGCCGGCTGATCGTGGCGTTTCAGGCAGCCCGGACATGGGGTGCGATGGCCGCTTTTACAGCCGCAGGCGTCGCTCTCGCCGTGAGCGGAATGATCGTGTTCGTGATCAGCGTGAGCGTCGGCGGGAACTTCGATTGCTTGTTCGTCGGCGAGTGGCAGCAGGGAATCGCTCTCCGCACTGGTGAAGCGTCGTCGGCGCTGCTCATTCGCAAACAGGACAATAAATAGTCCGGCGAGCAGCAGACTGAAGCAGAGGGTGAGAGGGATGACGGACATGGCGTGGTATGCCCGGCAGCTCAGGGTGTGATCCGCCTGCGCGGTCCTGGCCGGGGTGGTCGATCTACCACGCGGTGACCGACGACTTCCGCGGGAAGCTCGACCGGCAATACGAGTGGTTGAACGAATGAAATCATGACGTGGTGAAAGCGCGTCACTCTATCTTTTGGTGACGGCTTCTGCTCTGCACGAATTGGCGGTTACCGCGCATTTATTGCGGTACTCGCAACAGGTGCGCATCATTCGACAACCGCTGCCGAGCAGCCGTGAGCCGTTTTGGGCATAGTAGGGAATGGAAGTTGGTTTAGTGCCCCGACTTGATGCGCTCCGACCTGCGATTAAAACGCGTTGGACGGCATTGTTGCGAGCGGACCCGGTCATAGCTGCGCCTGCGACTCCCGCTCTTGTGACGCGCGAAATGCTGGCGTTTATGTTGGATGATACGCTCGCCCGTTTGTCCGCCAGTCTCCTTGCTTCGGCGAAGCCCGACCGCCGGCCGCAGACACTTGATGGACTCGGCTCGAAATGCGCCGGCTGTGCCTGCGGGATATATCTGTTGTGGTCCTATTATTTGGCCGGAGCGCAGGCGTTAAAAGAAAAGTTGCCGGCAGTATTCGGTCCGGCGCGAGTGGTGGTGTTGGACCGGTTTAACCGGCTCGCGCACGATGAAATGGTGGCGCTCTGTGGGGTTTGTCAGGAACGTTGCGGGCGAGAGTGCG
>JANYFP010000247.1 GCA_025362555.1 Verrucomicrobiota bacterium | reverse complement strand
CGGAAGCGCAGCGGTTGCGGCTGGCCCGCTATTCCACCCTCGCCTGCGGCGTGGTGGGAACGGGAGTGGCGAGCTACCTCGCGTCCCACAATGTCCAGTCGCTCTGGGATGTGTTTTTGAAAATCATCGCGGTGGTCGGCGGTGGTTTCCCCGGAGTATTCGCCTTGGGCTTGCTCACTCGCCGCGCCCATTCTACCGGCGTAATCGTCGGCACTGTGGCTAGTATCGGAGTGACGTGGTGCGTCCAACATTTCACCCACGCCAGCGTCTTTCTTCACGGCTTTGTGGCGGTCGGCTCGTGCATCGTGATCGGTTATGTCGCCAGCGTGCTGCTGCCGGAAGGGAAAAAAACGTGACGCCTCCGCGGCACCGGAAGTCGGCAGCAATTGCCGCACCCCCACCACACTCGCCATGCAGGTTGCCGTTATTCCGCCGGCCGCAGAGTACTGCCCTCAATCCAATGGCCCATCAGGTGAATGCGCATAGGCAGGGGTAGCGGCCCGCGTTCGTTCCGGCTCAAATGACCAATCAGAGTGTCCACGACAATGGCGCCGATCTTCGTTGAGTCCTGATTAATTCCTGCCACCGAACCATCATACACGTGCAAATCCAGCGAGACGACTGCCACGTCATCCGGCACCTTGTACTTCGCCCGGCGCAGCCACGTTAGAATGTTCAAATAGTCGCCGCCCGCCAACACCACGTCCGGGCGCTCAGCTTTGCACCAGCGGAGGAAGCTTTCTTCGCTCCACTCGTCGGCGATCAACGGATGGGGATGCGGCACCTTCTTCGGGTACGAATGCTCAATTTCAAAACCGGCCAGCCACTGCTCCTCGATCCGTTCAATCACACTGCGCTGGACCGCGAGACCAATGCGCCGGTAGCCGCGCCGGTGGCACTCGCGAATCGCCCGACGGATTGATTGTCCGTGGTCATTGCCGACCCGTGGAATGTTCGGACTGTTCATCGTGAAGGCTATGCCCACCGCGGCAAACTGCTCCCACTCCAGTGGCAGGGTTTTCAAACCGGAGTGCACGGGGGCGATGATCAGGCCAAGGATTCCGCGACTGCGCAGCACCTGATTGGCGCGCGTGGGTGTCATGCCATCGGCAAAAAGGGCAAATTCCTCGACCTTATACCCCTGCAGTCGCGCCTGCTCTTTCGCGCCGGCAAACTGTTCACGCAAAGTCTGCGACTGGCGCCAGTCCACTCCCGGCTTGGAGGAAGTCACGAAGGCGAGCGTGGTGTGCGGCGATCCCGCAACGTTGTGCGCGCGGCGGGAACTCATCAGGGCAGATACCAAGGGATTGAGCCGATATCCGAGCTTGTCGGCGGCGGCGCGCACCTTCGCCCGCGTCGGTCCCGGAATGCTCGGATGGTCGTGCAGGGCGAGCGACACCGTGGTGCGGTGCACTCCAGCGAGGTCGGCGACATCCTGCATGCAGGGGACGTTTTTGGCGTTCACTAAACGAAGAGAGTGGCGTGGGCGTTGCGACAAATCAACCCACATTTCTAATCGCGCTACTCTTTCGGCGTTCTCTTTTCGCCGAGCCATCGCTGGCGCCAGCCATCGATTTCCCAATGACCCTCCTTCGCTTCGCCCTCTTGATGACCCTTATCACTCTCCCCGCAACAGCCGCCACCGCGGTCGTGAGACTTTTGCCCGGAGTGCCGATCATCGTGCCGGTTGAATCCCCTAATGCGGTGCGCCGGGCCGCTGCCGATTTGCAGCGCGATCTCGCCGCCGTCCTAGGAGCAGAATCACCTCTGCTAACGCAGCCTCCGACTGACCGGGCTTGCATTGAAATCCTCGCGCCCGATGCCTCCATCGGCGGGCCCGAAGCCCACGCGATCAAAGTGATCCAGCCGCCCGGCGCGCCCGCACGCGTCACGCTTTCCGGCAGCGATATGCGCGGCGTCATCTACGCCATCTATACTTTTTCCGAGCATATACTAGGAATTCCACCCTTGTGGTTTTTTGCCCAATGGAAGCCGGCCCGGCTCGAGGTGATCAAACTCCCCGGCGACTTCGCCCTGACCATTCCCACACCTCACGTACGGTGGCGCGCGTGGTTTGCCAACGATGAAGACATGTACCTTCCCTGGGAACAGGTCGCGCCAGATGAACGTTACGACCGCGTGCTCGAAACGATGCTGCGGCTGAAACTCAATGTCTTCGATCTGGACGATATCAGCGACTATCCGTCAGAGGCCCGCCTCAATCGTCCGCGGCATGCGCATGATCGTGGCTTCGTGTTGACTTCCACCCACACGAGTCCGCTCGGGACTCATTGGTCCAATTGGGAAGCATTCTGGCGTGGCGTCCGCCATCGCGAACCGCCACCCCTGCGCCTCGATCAAGTTAAGGCGATGGAAGAATTTTGGACCTACCACATCGAACTCTGCCGGCGCGAAGGCTTCGACATGATTTGGGAAGTCGGTTTTCGCGGCAACGGTGATCACAGCTTCACGACAGCCTTTCCCGATGCTCCGCCGGACGCCGCCGGCCGGGCAAAAATTATCGGCGATATGATAAAAACCCAGATCGCACTGGTGCGGGCGCACCACGGCGACGGTCCGCTCCGGATGCGCACGGTGATCTATAACGAGAGCTCCGATTACCTCGCTGCCGGGTTGCTTGATTTGCCGAAAGATCCCGACCTGATGTGGAATTACGTGGGGGCACGTCGCGACCATTTCCCGGCCGCCGATATCCGCCAGGGGGATCTGCCAGCCACCCAACCGTTCGCCTACTACCTCAATCTGCAATTTACCTCGACGGGCGCGCACCTTGCGCAAGCTGAAGGCCCTTGGAAGATTGCACGCAACTACGAGATAGTGGCCGCCGCGAGCCGTCGCCCACTCGATTTCTGGGTCGTCAATGCCGGCAATTTCCGCGAATTCATCCAGGAACTTTCCGCCCATGCCTCCCTTGCCTGGTCGCCGGCCGGCTGGGATGCTGATCAGTTCCTCCAAGCCTGGTGCACGCAATATTTCGGCGCGAGAAAAGCCGGCGCCGCCACCGCCGTGATTCGCGCCTACTACAACAGTTTCTGGACGCAGCGCGGTCCCGATCTTCCCAATTTTCCCCGCCAATATATTTTTCAGGAC
>JANYFP010000183.1 GCA_025362555.1 Verrucomicrobiota bacterium | reverse complement strand
GACCCGCGCTGAATTTTCTGCCCACCTTGCAAGGCGAAGGCCTGCCGGTAGGCCCGTCGGTCGACTGGTTGAATCTGTGCTGCACGTTGTTTCGGCAACCGGCCTTGCCAAAACCGGCCTTGCTGCCATTTTTCCACGGTTACTCGCTGCTCGAGGACGCCGCGCTCACCTTACATGTCGGCCGCACTTGGCGTCTGGCAATTTCTCCCGCCGCCCGGGTTTATCATGACACTCACCCGGCTCCTTACAAAAATCGAACCTATGCCCGCGAGAAAATGGAAGTGATCAACCGCTGGTTTGTCATGCGCCACCTGCTGGACCGAAACGATCTCGGTTGGGACCTGCGGCAGTTTGCCTACCAAGGCCTGATGCTGTTGCTCTCGCTCCGCGCACCCGGCGGTCTGCGCCGCTTTCCTGCCGCGCTCGCCGGCAAAATAGCTGGTTGGGCCACGGTGCTCTTGCACGGACACCAGTGGCGGGGCTACAACCGCACTCCACGACTATGATCCGCCACCTGCACCGTCTCGGCCAAGGCCTGGCTTCGCGCTCCCGCAACCTCACGTACCGACTGCTCGGCGTTGATTTCCGCCGCTACTGCTGGCTGCGGGCGGTGGAAATTCCGCGTAACTGGAGCGACATTATTTTGCATGGCTGCGCGCTCGATCGAGGCGTGGTTCTCCTCTGCAGCGACGCACCCCGGCCGGGTAAAATTGAAATCGGCGAAGGCACCTACGTGAATCGCTACACGGTGTTCGATGCCCACCACTCAATTCAGGTCGGTCGCGAGGTGATGATCGGACCGCACTGCTATATCACCGACGGCAACCACGGCTTCGCTCGGGGAGCTTCCATAAAAAGCCAGCCGATGACGGCAAAGCCGGTGGTGATCGAAGACGAGGCCTGGCTCGGCGCCCACGTGACCGTCCTCGCCGGCGTGCGCATCGGTCGCGGGGCTGTCATCGGCGCGGGCAGCGTGGTGACGCGTGATATTCCCGCCAATGCAGTGGCATTCGGCTCGCCCGCCACCGTGAGACACATGCGCGGCGCAACCCCAGCAGACGCCGCTTGAATTTCGCCGCTTCACCTTCCGTCTTAGCCGGGATCACAACCCGCAACCGCGCAGACATCCTGCCCAAGGCGCTCGACTCACTCCGGAGGCAGTCCTATCCCAATCTCTCGGTCTGCGTGATCGACGATGGTTCCGACGACGCCACCCCGGCCCTGCGGAAAAACTATCCCGCAATTAATTGGGTGCGCCACGAGAAGTCCACCGGCTACATGGATAGCCGCAACGAGCTCATGCGTCACACCGACGCGGAATATTATCTGAGTCTCGATGACGACGCCTGGTTCATGCGCGGGGATGAAATCGATCTGGCCATCGCGCATTTGCAGGAGCGCCCCACCTTGGGCGGCATTGCCTTCGACATTCTCTCGCCCGATCGCGCTGCGCCCGAGGAACGCACCGGCGCAATTCCGGTCAGCCTGTTCATCGGTTGCGGCCACGTCCTTCGATTGTCCGCCGTAAAACGTGCCGGATATTATGCTCCGACGCCAGGAGCCTACGGTTCCGAGGAAAAAGATTTGTGCCTGCGACTGGCGGATCTGGGTCACCGCATCGACCTGCTCACCGGCGTGCACGTCTGGCACGACAAAGCTTGGGCCGGTCGCGACAACCGCCCGCTCCATCGCTCAGGCGTATGCAACGAAATGGTCATGACGCTTCGCCGCTGCCCGGCGCCGGATTTCCTCCTCGTGCTGCCGCTGAAGGTCGTAAGTTACCTCTGGTTTTGGCTGCGCCATCCACGCTATTTTTTCTCCGGTCTGCGCGGCCTCGCCGATTTTATCCGTCACTCCGCCGGAGCGTGGCGCACGCGCCAACCCGTACAGCGCTCCACTTTTTGGCATCGCCCCAAGCGACGTGCCAGTGCCTCGACCTGAACCATGCGCGTTCTTCTGGCTCATCCCGGCACCCAGCACGCCTTCCACCTTGCGCGCGAATTGGAACAGCGCCACCTGCTCGGCGAATTTTGGACCGGTTTCGCCCTGAGCGAAGGAAGTCTGGCCGCCGGTCTCGTTGCCGCGCTACCGGGATTTCGCGGCCTCCACAACCGCATCGTGCGCGGAATCGCGGCGGACAAACTGCACACCCGGCCGCGCCATGAACTGCACGCACTCTGGCAATTGCGCCGGGGCGGCGACTCCCATCGCGTCCTGCACGAGCGCAACCAACGTTTTCAAGACGCCATTCCTGATGAAGCGCTGCGGCGGAACGACGCGATCATCGCGTTCGACACCTCGGCGTGGCGCCTGGCACTGCGGACGCAGTCGATGGCGCGCCCGTTATTTCTGGACCGCACCATCGCGCATCCGGCCCATTGGCAGCGCAGCTCCCAAATTCTTGCGGCCCAGTATCCCGGTTGGTTCCCCCCCGCTGAGCCGCGTCCGGAAATGATCGCCGCCGCTGAGGCTGAAGAACATCGGCTCGCGCATCGCATCGTCGTCGGCGGCGCCTTCGCGCGCGACACTTTGCTCGCGGAAGGAATTTCTTCCGCAAAAATTGCGGTGAATCATTACGGTGTGGACTGGGACCGCTTCGCGGCGAGCCCGGTGACGGTCGCCAACCAGAAACGTCCACTGCGCTTTTTATTTCTTGGTTCGCTGCTGGCCCGAAAGGGAGTGCCGGTATTAATCGAGGCATGGCGCGCGCTCGGCCCCCGGCGCGGCGACGCTGAGTTATGGCTGGTAGGTTCCTGCGGCGCACTGGAACGCAGTCTGATTCCCTCCCTGCCCGGCCTGACCGTCAAGGAACGGGTGCCGCAAGCGGCCGTGCCGGCCTTGCTCGCGGAATGCGACGTGTTTGTCCTGCCCAGTTTGTTGGAGGGATTCGGCCTCGTCCTACTCGAAGCGCTCGCCGCCGGACTGCCCATTATTTCCACGCCGAACACCGGCATCGTCGATCTGCTCCTCACCCCAAAGCTTGGCACCATCGTGGCCGCGGGCGAAGTTGAACCGCTCGTCGCCGCCCTCAGCGCTTACCTCGCCCAGCCACCTGACCGCGCGCAGATTCGCCACGCGGCGCTGCCCTTGCGCGATAAATTTTCCTGGACCGCGTATGGCAACCGCTGGGCGAATCTGCTGCGGGAAATATCCTGAACGTGCTCGCCATCGTCACCAGTCATCCGATTCAAAATCAAGCGCCACTCTGGCGGGCCTTGGCGGCAGCCGGGGTTAAATTCGAGGTGTGGTTTCTCACCCCGCACGCGGTCAAGCAATCCCATGACGAGGAGTTCGGCCGCACCTTTGCCTGGGACGTGGACCTGCTGGCAGGTTACCCTCACCGCTTTCTCTCTGTCCGCAATGGCTGGCAACTCAGCCAGTTCAACGGGATCAAATTGCAGCGCCGCTGGGCGGATGAGCTGCGCGAGTCAGGTGTCACCACGCTTTGGCTGGAAGGCTGGCGCTTCCGGACACTCTGGCAGGCCGCCGCGGCCGCGCACCGGGCGGGCATTCCCATCTGGTTGCGGGGCGAAAGTCATGACCTGGCACCGATCAGTTGGAGCCGGCGGATCATCAAGCGTTTTTTCCTCCACCGATTATTCCGGCAGGTCCATCGTTTCCTCTGCATCGGTTCAGCCAACCAGCGATTCTATCGGGCGTACGGCGTGGCTGGGGAAAAACTGGCCTCCGCGCCCTACTGCGTGGACAACGCGCGATTCGCCCAAGCGGCAGCATCCGCCCGGGGCGGCCGGGCTGCGCAGCGTAAACACTGGGCAATCCCCGCTGACGCGTACGTCGTTCTTTTCTGCGGAAAATTCATCGCCAAGAAACACCCGCTGGATCTCCTCGCGGCCGGGCGCTCGCTGCCGGAATTGGCGGGACGGCCGGTGCATTTCCTTTTCGTGGGCGATGGCGAACTCGCCGGAACCATGCAGCAGCAAATGAATATTCCCGGCGCGCCCCGCGGCACCTGCACCGGCTTTCTCAACCAATCGGAAATTCCCGGCGCGTTCGCTGCGGCCGATTGTTTGGTGCTCCCGAGCGACTACGGTGAGACGTGGGGACTCGTCGCCAATGAGGCCCTCGCCTCCGGGCTGCCGGTGATCGTCAGCGATCGGTGTGGCTGCGCGGAGGATCTGGCGGCCCCGCTGGGTCTCGCCCATGTTTATCCCTGTGGCGATATCCCGAAACTTTGCGAATCCTTGCGCCACGTGGCGACCTCGCCGCCAGCGCCTGCCGCCTTGCGAACGCTGATCGAAAAATTTTCACCGGAACGCACCGCCGCAACCGTCGTTGCCTTGCTTGCTCAAGCGCGAAACACTGGCCGGCGTCAGCCATGATTACCTCGCCCCCGCCGCAACCGCAGGCCTTCACCGCCGAAGGACGGTCCCGCCAACTCGCATCCCTGGGTTACCTCGTGCTCGCAGTGGGCTCCGCCTACTATTGGTATCAATCGCCGTGGACAGATCCGTTGCTAAAATTCCTCAGCATTCTCATCGGCGTGTTAGGCGTGGTGCCGATTTTGCGGTGGCTGCAACGCAACGACGAAGCCTACCCCCTGATCGAGCTCCTGCAGCTCACCATGGTCCCGTTTTACGCGATTCCACTGCTCAATGCCCACGAGGTCGTCGCTCGCTACCCCGAATCGATTCTCCTGCCAGCAGCCGGTATCGTCGTCCTGGTTCAAATCCTCGGCCAAGTCGGCGCCTTCGTGGCGGATTCCAATTACCGTGCCACCCCTCAATCCCCGTGGTGGACCGATGACCTGGTGTCGGATGACACACTGCGTTTCAGTGGCTACATTTTTATGGCCACCAGCGTCTGGCTCGTGATCACTAATTTCACCCCATGGGTGCCGTCGGGTCTGACCGGCACCCTGCGCGCCGTATTTTTCGGCACCGGCACGATCAGCGCCTTTATCCAGGCTCGGCTGTGGGGCAGCAATCAACTCAATCAAACCCAAAAGCTCCTGTTTGTTTTCAACATCGTGGCCCAGTTCATCCTGATGAATCTAAGCCTCGTGCTGGTGACGAGCATGATTCTTCTCCTGCTTATTTTGATCGGATATTTCTCCAGCGCGCGCCGCCTGCCCTTGATGGTTTTCCTGATTGCGTTACCCACGTTCGCCTTGCTTCACGCCGGAAAACATCAGATGCGCGACAAACACTGGGGTGAACTTGGGCTCGCGGTGGAACCAAGCGCCGTCCCGGCATTCTACGTCGAATGGATGCAGTATGGCGTGGGCACCTTCTTTAATTTACCCGGCGAAGACGCTTCCCCGATTAAACGCAGCAGCCTGTTTGAACGGGCCTCTCTTTTCCAGCTAGTCTGCTACGCGCTTGATACTGTCCCGGGCCAAACCCCGTACCTCCAGGGAGAATCCTATTCCTACGTCTGGCCACAAATCATCCCGCGCTTCCTCTGGCCGTCAAAACCCAGTCCAAACGACAGCGTGAAATTATTGTCCGTAAAATTGGGCGTCCTGACCGAGGAACAAGCGGAAACGACGAGCATCGGCTATGGACTGATCACCGAGGCCTATGTGAACTACGGCGTCACTGGCACCGGCGTGCTCGGCTTTATCCTCGGCTGGGTCTTGCGCAAAGTATCCCGCCTCACGGCTCAGTGCGGCACATTATCTGGCGGTGGCATCTTCCGTATTCTCTGTCTCGCGTGGTGCTTAAACGCAGAAACCACGATGGCGGTTTGGCTTTCCTCTTTCTATCAAGCCTGCATCGCTATTTTCGGTCCCTTACTCCTCTACAGCTCCTTCACGAAACGATAACCCACGCGCTTTGAGAATCACGATCGTCAACGGCTTTTTCCTGCCCGTGCCACCCGTTAGCGGCGGCTCCACCGAAAAATCCTGGTATCATCTCGCCCGTCAATTCGCCGCGCGCGGTCACCACGTGACCCTGGTCTCTCGCCGGTGGAAAGGTTTTCCCCACGAGGAAACCATCCACGGCATCCGGCACCTCCGCCTGCCCGGCGCGGATCATCAGCGCCAACTCTGGCGCAACCTCGTGCTCGATTTCCTCTGGAGCTGGCGGGCATTTTTCGCGCTGCCCGCCGCTGACATTGTCGTGGTGAACGCCGTTGCCTTGCCCGTCTGGTTAGGCTGGCTGAAACCACGCGCGGGCCGGGTGGTCCTCATGACCGGTCGGATGCCGAAGGGACAATACCGCCACTACACCCACATCGCCCGCGTACTCGCCGCCAGCAGTTTTGTTCGCGATAAAGTCATCGCGGAAAATCCCGCTCTGAGCCCGCTCACCCGCGTCTGCGGCTACCCCATCGACTGGCAGCTGATGAATGTGTCGGCGGAACAGTCCGCCCCAGCCACCGCCTCGACGACCAACCTTTCACCCGTGCTGACCCTCGGCTTTGTCGGGCGCATCCATGAAGAGAAAGGACTGCTCTTGCTCGCGGACGCCTTAAAGTTGGTCGCGCGCGCGCCCGGGTTGCCCCCGTGGCAACTGTTGTTGTGCGGCCCAGTTGATATCGCGCGCGGCGGCTCCGGTCCGGAATTCCGCGATCGTCTCCTCGCTCAGCTTGCCGAGGCGTTACCATCGAGCCGGTACACCTTGCTCGAACCGGAATTCGATGCCTCAGCCCTCGCCGCAATTTACCGGCGCATCACGATTTTTTGCTACCCGAGCCTGGCCGAACAGGGAGAAACTTTTGGCGTCGCGGTGGCTGAAGCCATGGCTGCAGGCGCTGTCCCGGTCGTTTCCCAACTTAGGTGTTTCACCGATTTTATTCGGCAGGATGAAACCGGCCTCGTCTTTGATCACCAAGCTGCGGATGCCACGGCCCAACTCGCCACCGCCTTAACCCGCTTGCTGAGCGACGCCGAGTTGCGCCACACCCTCGCGGCGGCGGCGCGAAAAACGGCCCGGCACTACGACTACGCCTCCTATGCGGAAACCCTCTTGGCGGACTTCGCAACGTTGACCACCGCCGGCCAACCGTCACCTTCTGCGCTGTGAACCCTGAAGCACCCTACCTCGGCCAAAATTGCACCACGCCCTACCCCAAGGCGGAAGTCGTGCGGCGGTGGCTCTGGCTTTTAGTTCAATCCACATTTTTTCGCTGGAGTCCCCGGCCATGCCATACTTTTCGCGCAAGCCTGCTTCGCTGTTTCGGCGCAGATATCGTCGGCCCGGTCGTGATTTTTCCCACAGTCAAAATTATTTTTCCCGCCAAGCTCTCCCTCGCTGCCCGCAGCATGATTGGGCCGCACGTGATCCTTTATAATCTCGCGAAGATTCGCTTGGAATACGGCGCGAACATCAGTCAACACTGCCATCTCTGCGCCGGTACCCACGACTATTCCCAGTGGGCGATGCCGCTCGTGACCAGCCCAATTACAATCGGACGCAACGCTTGGCTTGGCGCAGATGTTTTTGTCGGCCCCGGAGTCACCGTCGGTGAACTGTGCGTCGTCGGTGCGCGTTCGGTCGTGGTGAAAAATCTGCCGCCGCGAAAAATTTGCGCGGGCTCACCTTGCCGTCCGATCAAAGACCGGCCCACGCCGCTTTGAACGCGATGATTTCTCCATCGACGGCATGAAGCTCGCCCACGTTGTACCCAGTCTGGAGACGCGCCACGGGGGGCCGTCCAAATCAGTGCGGGCCCTGGCCAACGCGCTCGCCTGTTCGGGCGATACCGTCGATCTGCTCGCCACGCTCGAAGCCGGTCAAACCGTTTTCTCCAGTGAAATCGATGTGGCAAAAGTCGTAAATTTCGCGCGCGTGCCGCCGCGCTGGCTCTCGCGTTCTCCCGCCCTGCGCCAGCACTTGATCAGCCAGCACTATGACTGCATCCATCACCATTCGCTGTGGCTCCTCACCTTGCACTACGCCCACGAGGCCGCGCATCGGGGCCGTGTGCCACTGGTAATTTCGCCGCGGGGAATGATGAGCGGCTGGGCGTATCAACACCGCCGCTGGCGCAAACTCCTCGCGGAATTTCTGATTCATCCCGGCGCCTTCGCCAGCGCGGCCGGTTGGCATGCGACCAGTCCGGAGGAAGCCGATGACATTCGCCGCCTTGGTTTTCGCCAACCCATTTGCGTTTCACCCAATGGCGTGATGATCCCGACCACCGAGGAACTCACGGCCTCACGTCAACTCTGGCGGGCGCTCTGTCCATCGAGCCGATCGCGCCCCGTGGCACTTTTTTATTCGCGCTTTCATCGCAAGAAGCGGCTGCTCGAATTGATCGATCTGTGGCTCACCGCCCCTCGGGGCGACTGGCTGCTGCTGATTGTGGGCGTGACGGAAGATTACTCGGCCGCCGAACTCAACGCGCTCCTCGTGGCCCGCAATGCTCAGGAAAAAATCACGGCTTTTGACGGAGCTGATCGACTGCCACCTTATGCCGTGGCCTTATTGTTTATTCTGCCTTCGCACTCGGAAAATTTTGGTTTGGTCATTGCCGAAGCCCTCGCCGCCGGCGTGCCGACCCTCGTAACCGACACCACGCCCTGGTCGGGTTTGCACCGGGAAGCATGCGGCTGGTGCGTGCCGTGGGAAAATTTCGGCCCGACCCTCGAGAGCGCACTCGCGCTGCCCATCGAGGAACTGCGCGCGAAAGGCCGGCGCGGACGCACATGGGTCGAGCGAGAGTTCTCCTGGGAAAAAGCCGCCGCGTTATTGAAGGAATTCTATGCGACTCTTCGCGATGGAAATTCATAATCCAGAGCAAAAGGTCGATGGCAGCCAACCGCCAAACGGATTCTTTTTTCGACGAAGCGTTCCCCCGTCCGTTCCGCGTAGGCCGCGTGTTTGCTCGCGCTCCAG
>JANYFP010000159.1 GCA_025362555.1 Verrucomicrobiota bacterium | reverse complement strand
ACTCGTCGAGCTCAAGCCCCTGAAGCTCGCCCAGCAGCCCCCGGGCGTGGCTCATGTCGGCCTCGGTCCCCTTGCGGATCGAGGCGAGGACCGACTCATAAATCTGCACGGCCGCAGCCTGCTCGGCGGCAAGCTTCATTTTCAGCTCAATGCCAGCTTCACGCGCTACACGCCACCCGTGGAATCAGAATTAGGCTATCGTCAGTCTCATCCAGGAACGCCTATTGCACTCGACGCCCCTCTCTATCGCGCCACACCCAATATTCGCAGCGCCGACAACTCGCCCCTGTTCGCGATCGGGAATTCCTCTGTGACGTCAGTCGCCCCCGGTGCAAGCGGAACGGGTGGTCTCGCGGCCTTTGCGAACCGCGATGGACTGCGGAATCTGGATCTCTTCGATTCGCCCGGTGGCCTCGCGGCGTCGCCCTACAGTCGCGATTTCGCCTATGGCCGCAGCCAGCAACGCTCCTCGTTTTATGGCTCCGCCGTTTATGATGTCCTCCCCTGGCTCCAGTTCGGCATCGACGGCGCCACCGTGCGCACGATCGTCAATCGCGGCTCCGATATTCTCAATGCTGACCTGACCCTCAAGGCCGAATCCCCCCTGAATCCATTCGGCCAAGAGGTGAAAGTTTCCTTGAATGAATTCACCCCGTTACTCGGAGAAAAATACAGCGAAGCCCACCTTGAGCTTTCGTCCCTCGTGCTCGGCGTGCTCTTCAAGTTACCGGCCAACTGGCAGGTATCCTTCGACGCGCAATACGCCCGCAACACCACGAAATACCGCGGCCTCGCACTGCCCAATATCGAACGTTGGCAACAATTGGTGGACGATGGTCTCTACAATCCGCTCCGCGACACCCAAGTCGGCGGTCCACCCAAATCGTTTTACGATCGAGCACTGGTTTACTACGGCGGCCGCGGGCGCTTCGCCACCCTCGGTGATTTCGATAGTCTCGACGGGGCCGTACGTATTACCAACCGGAATATTAATCTTCCGACCGGACACGGTGCGGTAAATTTCGGCGGTGACTACCGCCGCAGTCATTTGGCCCCCTACACCGATGTGCGACGCTTCGGCGATGATTCGTTGGCCCAAGATCCCATTCTCTGGACCGGACGGACCCTGCAACGCTACAGCGCCTTCGGCGAATTGCAGGCCCCGCTGGTTCCGGAGCGTTGGCTGCCCCACTGGATTCATAAAATCGAAGCCGACCTGGCCGTGCGTTACGTCGCCGCTGATACCGCCGCAGAAACAAATGTCGCGCCGACAATCGCCTTGAAAGCCGATTTCGCCGGCGGCTTCTCGGTACGCGGCAGCGTGACGACCTCCAATCGTTTTCCCACCCCGCAAATGAGTCGACCCATCACAGGTCTCGGCGGCGACGGCGGGGTCGGCTCGGATACCATCGAGCCGATCACAGATCCCCGTCGCAACAAGGAACCCTACGACGTCGTCGTCCGTGAAGTCGTCAATACCGGCCTCACCACCGAAGGCGCCGTCACCCAAACTGCGGGGGTAGTCTGGCAGCACGGCCGAGTCCATCGCTTCCGACTCGCCGTCGACTTTGTCGATACCCAGAAAGTCAATGAACTCGTCCCTGTCACGTCGGCCCAAAGCATGTTGAGTCTTGAGTCGTCATTCCCCGAACGGATCATTCGCGCCCCGTTAGCCGCCGGCGATCCGCACGAAGTCGGTATCGCGACCACGGTACGCACTGGAATCCTGAATCTCGCGGCGCGCCACTCGCAAAATTGGAGCACCTCGCTTGATTACGTCTGGACAGAATGCTTCAACGGCACATTCGAAACGTACGGTCGCTGGCTGTATTTTCAACGCTACGACCGCCAGTTAGTCCCAGACTCAACCTGGATCAATGAATTGAGCCATCCGGAACCTACTGCGGCCAACCTCCTGAAAAACCGCGTGAATTTCGGCGCGAGCTGGTCGCGACCGCAATATGGATTTGGACTCGACGGCCACTATTTCAGTTCGCGCATTTTACCCGAGGACCAGTGGGTCGAGCAAGGTAGCAGCCAGATTAAACCTTACTGGCAATTCGACGCCTTCCTCCAAGGTGACCTCGGTCGCTATCTACCCTGGAAGAGCAATCGTTACGGCCTGCGCGGACAATTGCGCGTCAACAATATCTCCGGCTTCGATTTCCCCAAATATGCCGGTGCCGCCTCGGGTGTCGGGGTGCAGCCCTACGGTGATTGGCGCGGTCGGACGTATTCGGTTTCGTTGACTGCCACTTTCTAAGTAGCCGCATGCCGCTAAAAATCACCCCAGCGACAGGCGTTCACCGCACAATTTGTCCGCAAAAGTAGCGGGTTCACGAGATCCAGCTGTCTTCTCTTATGACCAGCCATGGACCATCAAGACCATTCCCATTCCGCTTTCCCCCACTTACCGCAACCGCCCGATCACTCGGCCAACAGTCTGACTCCGCGACCCAAAACTCGCCACAGAAACTCGGAACTATTTTCCCGGGATATTTTCATAGTTGAAACGGAAGGACGGAACGATGCTCCCACAAAATTTCACGCCAAGAAAAACCTTCGCGCTGCCCCAGCCGGTCCCCAGTTTGAACGACCCGCCCATCCAAAACGTTTTAAATCCGAGGAACCCGCCATGCCCTACGCAAACGCCACCTGCGTGGAAAGTAGCTGCTCCGCATCATCGCCTGCCACGGCCATCACCAGTGAAGAGGATGATCACCTCCGCGAAATCCTGAAGCGCTGCCCCGCTTCTGCTTATCAAGCAGCCAGACAGTTCAGAAAAACCGGCGACACCCAATACCTGCCCACGATTATTTTTGGCATCATTGAGCGATTTGTGGAATCGGATCTGCGCTCCAAACTCAACAATCCGCCCGGCAGTCTCCGTCTGATCGAGGATCTGGGCATCGATTCACTGACGATGATGGAAATCGTCATGCTCGTGGAAGACGTACTCGCGATCACGATCAAAAACGAAGAACTCCGCGAGCTCCGCACCTTGGGCGAAATCCAGCAATTCATTGACCGCAAGCTGCGCACCCCACCAGCAGTTCCTTAAGTCCGATTACCAGTTCGCCCAGGTAGGCAGCGTGCTTGCACGCGCTCCGGCTCGCAATCCCGCTCGGCCACCAGGAACCCGGATTATTTCTCACGAAAAAAACTGGAGCGTGACCTCCGGGCACGCTGTCTGCGCAAGTAGCGCGCTCATCGCGCCACTCCGATCTCGAAAGTTGTGGGGCGAGCATCCCACCTACCACTTGATAAATTGCGCACGCAAACCCGCCAATCGTCCACCACGTCTGAACGACCTTCTCCTCCTTCGATTTCTTCGCGAGACAAAAGCTTTTCCGGTGCAGGCCCACCGGCTGGCTCGCGATTTCGGCTCCTATAAATTCGGATTGTTTCTCGCGAAGGTCACGAAGGCAGCGAAGTTTTCCGAATGCCCTGTCCGTGGATGTGGCGCACTCGGGCGCACCTCCGCGCTTAAAACCTGTCTAAGGTAGGGTCCATACAGCCCTCAATGGCCCTCGGCCCGCGCGCAAGGCGATTGGGGGCAATCACCCCCACCACTTCACGGGCGAATCACTGCGGATCAGGAAATAGGCGACGGCCTTTCTTTCCTAATAAAGTCCGCCCATCCCCGTCATACCGGAAACAACCTCTCCCCATGCTCCTCATCCCCACTCTGCTCTGTCCAAAATCATGGGAGACGATGTCCGGTGACGAAACGCAGCGCTTCTGCTCCTACTGCAAGAAACACGTGCACAATCTCGCAGCGTTGTCGGTGAGTGAGCGCCTCGCTCTGCTGTCTTCACCCGCCGCTTCGATTTGCAGCCGGTATCAAGTCGCCATTCGACGGCCAGCCATAGGAAAGGAGGCATCGTATTACCGGCACCTATTGAAATACGGGGCCGGCGTTGCCCTGACCGGATCGGTGCTGCTCGTCCTTTGGGAAATGCATAACCAAGCCGAAAAAGAAAGTTACTATCGAGCCGCCGGAATGGTCCACTCGACGCACTGTATAATGCCTGGAGATTATTACGAGGAACACCAAGTCGTTCTTCTTGGTAAAATTGCGATGCCCGAAACCCTTCCGAACGGAACCGAAATCACCGCTCCACCACCCGACTCACCTCCTGAGCACATCGACCTCAAACTTGATCCCACGGAAATCGACCGACTGATTAATCAAACCAAGGCAGTAAAACTCAAAGCAACGTCGGCTGATTGACGCGAAAGGTGAGGTGCACTGAGAAATCTCGCAGGCAAGAACGCAAAGACACCCCGACCGCGGCTTTGCGGAATGCGGCGTGGAATGGGGATGAATTAACCGTCAGCGTTTGATTCGGCAAGCCAGCGGGTTGAGGTCAACCCGCTCCAC
>JANYFP010000133.1 GCA_025362555.1 Verrucomicrobiota bacterium | reverse complement strand
CTGGCAGCGAGCCAACCCTTCGCCGCGCACTCACCGCGCGCCATGAAACACTGTAACCGGCTGCGATTTTTACCCTACCCTCGGCACCACCGACCGTTTCCGGTCAAAAAACCGATAACTTTGATTTGTTCAGCGCTTCCTTAGAGCGTTTTCGCTTTAGAGAGACGCATCACGATTGCGGCATCGACGTCGGATTCGGGTGTAGCGGCGGGCGTCCCTGCCTGCCGGGTTTTTATGCTCGGCTCGATCAATCCTACAGGCACGCACCGTTGTTTGCTCGCTGCAAACCCGGTATCTGCCCGGGCCGTCGCCCGGCACAGAGGGCTGTAGCTTCTCCGGAGCAGCGTCGGACTAAATCGAAAATGCCCTAGCGCATTTCAAATAAAGCCGTAGCCTTTATTTCCGAGTGTGGGGCCGGTGCTTGCGCCGGTCTAAACGCACGCATCCAGATGCAAGCTTCCGGTTCCGATCAGGCCTCCGCAAGCAGAGGCCCTACACAAACCACCGGCTACAGTTTAATCGAAAATGCTCCAGCGCCAATTAGCGTAGATTAACGCTTTCTCCTCTGAGTTTTCTAGGTTCAAATTCGTGGATCACTCCACAATCAATATTTCTCCCCGCACTCCTTCCGAACTCTGTGTTCTCTGTGACGAGATCGATCTGCAGAATTTAAAATCTATCCCCTGTTCGAAAATCGCGGAGGCTGATACCTGAAGGAAATGCCTTGGCATGGGCTGTGCTTAAATCGCGTTACCCGCCGAAGTGTTTTTCACTTCTGTGCGGCAGTTACTCAACCTAAACGCCGAACACAAACGCCCTTGAATATGAGAAAAATAATGAAGCCACTGCGCTTTTTACTCGGAGTGGCCTGCTGCTTGGCACTGGCGGGTGCATTTAGCGCCGTCCGTGCTGCTGACGCTGCCGCCCCGGTCGCTCCTCCGACATCTGATGAGCGCATCGCCGCTCTGGAAGCCTACATCAACAACGCTGATCCAGGCAAATCGCTAACCGGGGTTGCCGGTCCTGGCCATAATGCGTGGATGATGACGAGCGCCGCGCTCGTACTTTTCATGACCCTTCCAGGTCTGGCCCTGTTTTACGGCGGCTTGGTGCGAAAAAAGAACGTCTTGTCGGTTCTCGCGCAATGCTTGGGTATCACCGGACTGGTGACCATTCTCTGGTGGGCCTTTGGTTACAGTCTGGTCTTCGGCACGAGTTACGGCAGCGCCTTTTTCGGTGGCTCCGAATACTTTTTTCTCAAGGACGTCACGTCCGCGCCTAATACAAACTACGCGTACTGGGTGAGCCAAAACGTATTTTCAATGTACCAGATGATGTTCGCGATCATCACCCCGGCTCTGATCGTGGGTGCCATTGCCGAGCGCATGAAGTTCTCGGCCATTTTGATCTTCGTTACGGTCTGGATGTTTGTCGTTTATTTCCCACTGGCCCACATGGTCTGGGGTGCGAATGGCTACATGAACGGAGTGTGGAATGGTGATGCCAAGATCCCCGCGATCGACTTCGCTGGTGGCACCGTGGTTCACATGTCTTCCGGATGGTCCGCCCTGATCCTTTGCATGATTCTCGGACCCCGTCTCGGCTTCGGCAAAGAGAAGATGGCTCCCCACAGCATGGTGCTTTGCATGGTGGGTACAGGCATGCTCTGGGTGGGTTGGTACGGCTTCAATGCCGGTTCCGCGGTGGCTGCCGATGGGGTTGCCGCCAACGCCTTCATGACCACGACGCTCGCCACCGCCGTGGCTGCCTTCACTTGGGGTATGTTGGAAAAGATCACCCGGGGCCACGCCTCGGTGCTCGGTTTCTGCTCCGGTGCAGTCGCAGGCTTGGTGGTCATCACTCCCGCGTGCGGCTTCGTGAATTCCACGGGCTCAGTGATCATCGGCGTACTCGCCGGGGTAGTTCCTTACCTCGCCTGTACCAAACTCAAATCCATGTTCAAATATGACGACGCGCTGGATACCTTCGGGGTTCACGCCGTGGGCGGCACCTTGGGTGCACTGGTTACCGGTTTTCTCGCCACCTCATCGGTGAATGCGAATCTGATCGGGGCACCTGCAACCAAGAATGGTCTGGCGGCGCTCGTGACTAACGGCGGGCTCTGGATGGCCCAACTCAAGGCCATTGGATTCACCCTCGTCCTCTCGATCACGGCCACCGTGATCATCGCCTTCATCCTGAAGGCAATCATTGGCCTGCGTCCTACTGCGGAAGTCGAACAACAAGGGCTCGATATCACCGAACACGGCGAAGAAGGCTACATCGCTTAAACCTCAATTCGAACCCATATGAAACTCATCATTGCCATCATCAAACCATTCAAGCTCGACGAAGTGAAAGAAGCCCTTTCCCAAGTCGGGATCGAAGGAATGACCGTCACGGAAGTTAAAGGTTTCGGGCGTCAAAAAGGCCACACCGAGATCTACCGCGGGAGTGAATACACCGTGGACTTCCTGCCCAAGGTCAAAATCGAGCTCGCCGTCACGGACGAGCAGGTGGGCAAGGTCATTGAGGCCATCTCGAAGGGTGCCAAAACCGGCAAGATTGGCGACGGCAAGATCTTCGTTCTCCCGCTCGAAGATGTGTTGCGCATACGCACCGACGAACACGGCGACGCCGCTGTGTAACGCTTCGCCAAACGAGCCTCGCTCGTGAAATTCCAGCCCTGTGCGGTAGAACTGCACAGGGCTTTTTTGTGCCCGACGGACCGAGTGCGCAGACCACAGCAGCACCATCCTGACCGGCTCACAGCGGTCCCTCATTCACCCCAAACGGCCTGTCGCCGGGAAACCCACAACCCTTTATTTCACCAGTTGACCCCACGGCCCTAAATCAGGAAACTCTTCCTCCCTCTTTTAAGCCGACAACCTGCGCCGGGTAACAGGCCCTCACCGGGCACCACTCGGTCGCGGCAAAACTGGCTTAAATGGAAGCGGCCAACTGACCACCAACCTAACTGAATGAAAAAAACTACACTTCTTCTCGCGATGCTCGTTTCGAGCCTATCGCTCTCCGCACAAACGCCCGCTCCAACCGCGTCTGCGGCTCCAGCCGAGGTATCTGCGCCGGCATGGGTCCTGACCAATTCGGTCGTCTCCCAATATATGTTCCGCGGCGCCCGCCTGGGTGGCCTCTCCTTCCAACCCGCCGTTGAATACGATGCAGGCAGCCTTGGTTTAGGAATTTGGGCCAACGTCCCGCTCAAGAATAAAGTCCCTGGACAATCCGACCCGGAATTTGATTTTTATGGATTCTACGCGATGGATGTAAGCAAAGACGTCAGCGTGGTTCCCGGATTCACCGTCTATACCTACCCCGATGCCGAAAAAAGCAACGGGTACTACAAGGCGACCTTTGAACCCAACCTCGCCCTCAACTACACGATCAGCGGCGTCAAACTCACCCCGAAGGTCTACTATGATTTCATCACCCGAGGACCGACGGCCGAATTAACGGCAGCCTTCGCCGTTCCGCTCAAGGATCTCGGCACCGAGTTGGATTTCACCGCCACCGCCGGTACGTTTATGGCGAAGGACTATGCGGCTGAAACCAATCCCAACGTCAAAAATTGGGGCGACTACTATCTCGTTGGCGTGGTTGCTCCCTACCAAATCAGTAAGGATTCAAAGCTCAGTGTTGGCTGGGCCTACACCAAAGGCTCAAACAATTACCTGAAGCAAGGCACGGACGGAAAGGTCGTGAATTCAGCCGCAGTTGGTCGCGGCGTGTTCACGATCAGCTATATTGTTTCATTCTGATTTTCCCGGAAGTCATCCGAAAATCGTTTCCAAGCCCGGGCGTCTTTCGCCCGGGCTTTTTAATGTGCCTCGCAGCACCAAACCCAGCGGATCGGGCCTGGCCGAAGGAAGTTTGGATCCTTAACGGAGCGTCGCCAGTAAACGCTCAATGCGATCACAGGCCGCCGTCAATTTCTCTTCATTCGCCGTGAAGCAAGCGCGCACGTGGCCCTTGCCGGCATCGCCAAACGCGGTGCCCGGCACCACGGCAACCTTATGCTCCGTCAGCAACCGACGCGCAAATTCGCCTTCGTCCAATCCGGTCGAAACAATCGATGGAAACGCGTAAAACGAACCGCGCGGCGCGTGGCATACCAAGCCCGCCGCGTTGATCCGGCGCACAAACAAATCACGGCGCTCACGATAACGATCACGCATAAACTTGGTCGCATCGTCGCCCAACCGCAGCGCCGCCAGCGCGCCTTCCTGGCTGATGCTGGGCGCGCAAAGCATCGAGTATTGATGCACTTTCATCATCGCTTCGATCAGCGGAGCCGGACCACAGGCGTAGCCCAACCGAAATCCGGTCATCGCAAACGCCTTGGAAAATCCATGCAGCAACACGGTGCGCTCACGCATCCCGGGCAGGCTCGCGATGCTTGTATGGACACCCTCGAAAACGAGCTCCGAGTAGATTTCGTCACTAACGACAATCATGTCCTTTTCGATCGCGAACTTCGCGATGCGCTCCAACTGCTCGCGCGAGCACACACCGCCGGTCGGATTGCACGGCAAATTCAACAACAACAATTTGCAGCCGGGCTGCCACGCCGCCGCCAACGCCGGAGCATCGAGGGAGAACATATCACCCGCATTGGTCGCCACCGGCACACCGACCGCGTGGACGAGATCAACCGACGGCGCATACGAAACGTAACACGGCTGATGATACATCACCTTGTCACCCGGATTGAGCAACGAGCGCAGCGTCAGATCCAAACCTTCGGACACGCCCACCGTAACAAGCACTTCATCGTCGGGCCGGTAGCTGACCTTAAAATGGCCTTCCGCATAACGGCAAATTTCTTTGCGAAGATCCAGTAATCCGAGATTCGACGTGTAGTGCGTCTTCCCGGTATCCATGGCAGTTTTCACTGCGTCGCGGATCGCCTGCGGGGTGTCGAAATCAGGCTCGCCGATGCCGAGCGAAATAACGCCTTCGGTCTTGGCCACGAGTTCAAAGAAATCACGAATGCCGGAACGACGCAAACCAGCCACGTGCCGCGCGACAAAACGCGTGGTATCGAGAGGCTTTGAAGAAGAGGTGCTCATTAAATAAATAGAGTAATAATTTTGCTGCGGAAAAACGCCGCAGTTCGTCTGACCGGTTAACCCAGACGCGATTGCACGGCCTGACCCATTTGGGACGTAGTGAGCGGCTGCTTCGCGCCGAGATCGGCGGTATGATTGCCTTCCTCCAGCGCACGCGTGACCGCGCGCTCGATCTCCTGGGCCTCTTTTTCGAGACCGAGGGAATGACGCAGCAACATCGCCGCCGAGAGAATAGTGCCAACCGGATTAGCGATCCCCTTCCCGGCAATATCCGGGGCGGAACCGTGAATCGGCTCGTAGAGTCCTTTCGTGCCGTCACCGAGCGAAGCGCTGGGCAGCAAGCCAAGCGAACCGGCGAGCACCGCCGCTTCGTCTGTGAGAATATCACCGAACATGTTTTCCGTGACGAGCACATCGAACTGCGCCGCGTGCGTGACCAACCGCATGGCCGCAGAATCTACCAATTGATGGTCGAGTTTAATCCCGGGAAATTCCTTGGAAACCTCCACGGCGACCTGCCGCCAGAGGCGCGAGGACTCAAGCACGTTGGCTTTGTCGATCGACGTGACTTGGCTGCGACGACCCTTCGCGAGTTGAAAGGCCAGGCGCACCACGCGACGAACCTCCGACTTGCTGTAGATCATCGTATCGAACGCCTGTTCTTCCTCACCGCTGCCGGTGCGGCCGCGCGCACCGAAATACAAACCGCCGGTCAATTCACGCACGACGAGAAAATCCACGCCGCGAATGCGCTCAGGGCGTAGCGGTGAAATATGTTCCAACGCCGGCATCGGCCGCACAGGGCGGAGATTGGCGTAAAGTTGCATGCCCTTGCGGAGGCCGAGGAGACCTTGCTCCGGGCGCACCTTGGCGGCGGGATCATCCCACTTCGGACCCCCGACCGCGCCCAGCAATACGGCGTCAGCCGCTTTGCACGCGGCGAGCGTTTCGTCGGGCATCGCGGTGCCGGTTGCGTCAATCGCGCACCCACCGAGCAAATGCTCCGTGAACTTAAATTGGTGACCGTGGCGCTGGGCAACGGCCTCGAGCACGAGACGGGCTTCCTTGACCACTTCTGGTCCAATTCCGTCGCCGGGCAGCAATACAATAGTAGCGTTCATACGTGTAATTAAAATGAAAGGGTTGCCTGAAAACTCAGGCACTCACGGCCACGGCCGTCGCGGCAGCATGCGGCGCGAGAATAAATTCATAGCCGTCGGCCAGCGCCAGCCAAGTGGCGTCCAGAATGTTAGTCCCCGCGCCGACCGTGCTCCAGCGACGCTGGCCATCATGCCAGTCGATCAGCACCCGGGTGATCGCGCCCGTGCCGGTGTTGCTGTTCAGAATGCGCACTTTATAGTCGGCGAGTTGGATATCCGCCACCTTTGGAAAAGTTGGCAGCAGAGCCTTGCGCAGAGCTTTGTCGAACGCATTGACGGGACCGTTACCTTCCGCCGCCGTGTGAACTTCGTGCCCATCGATGGTCAACTTGATCGTGGCATCAGCGAATGGCCGGTCGTTATGGCGGCTCACCACTGCCCGATAATCCTGCAGCGTAAATAGCGGACGATAATCCGTCTCAAGCCGGCGAATCAGCAATGACACACTCGCCTCCGCGGCCTCAAACGAAAACCCCTGGTGTTCCTTCGCCTTGATGATCTCGACAATTTTCGCGCCGGTCGCGGCATCCACGTTTTTCAAGCCCAGCTCCTCTGCTTTGGACGTAACATTGGCGCGGCCGGAAAGCTCGCTCACGACCACTCTCATTTCGTTGCCGACCAACTTCGGATCGATGTGTTGGTACGCATCCGGATGACGCTGCATCGCCGACACGTGCACTCCAGCTTTGTGGGCAAACGCGCTGTTGCCGACGTAAGCCATCTGGTCGTTCGGAGCGAAATTCGCCACTTCGACCACAAATCGCGCGACTTCATGCAAGCGCGACAGCGCCCCCACCGGGAGAGCCCGCATCTTTAACTTCAACTCAATATTCGGAATGACCACGCAAAGGTTGGCGTTGCCGCAGCGTTCACCGTAACCGTTGATCGTACCCTGCACGTGAACAGCCCCCGCGTGAATTGCCGCGACGCTGTTGGCTACGCCACAACCGGAATCATCATGCAGATGGATGCCGACGCGCACCGTGGGACCGAAATGCTCGCGCACCGCTTTCACTGTCGCCGCCACTTCCCACGGAAGATGGCCGCCGTTGGTATCACACAGCGCGAGCGTTTCAGCGCCGCCTTTGTGGGCCGCACCAATCGCCTTCAACGCGTACTCCGGATTCTGGTCGTATCCGTCAAAAAAATGCTCGGCGTCATAGATCACGCGCTTCCCCTGCGAACGCAGGTAGGCGACGGTGTCTTCGATCATCTTGAGATTTTCCTCAAGCGTCGTGCGCAACACTTCCAACACTTGCAGAGTAGAAGATTTGCCGAAAATCGCGCATACTTCAGTGCCGGCCTCAACCAAGGCGCGCACACTGGGATCTTCCGAGGGCTTCAAACCCGCGCGACGCGTCGAGCCGAAGGCCACAATTTTAGAATTCTGCCATTTCTCTTTGCGAGCCTGCTCGAAGAAAAGCACATCTTTCGGATTCGAGCCGGGCCATCCGCCTTCGATAAATGCCACGCCCAATTCATCCAGCTTGCGCGCGATGCGCAGCTTGTCGTCGACGGAATACGAAATGCCCTCCGTCTGCGCTCCATCGCGCAACGTGGTGTCGAACACTTCGATAAACGGACGATGGTCGGGCTGGCTCATAGAAAAACTTCGCTGTAAACGTCAGACTTTCTGCCAAAGCAGTTCAGAAAAAAGCGAGCATCCCGTGCACACGGAAGAATTCGAAAAGCACTCCTGCGCTTCAAGAGAAGCGCGGGAGTTTTTCAATTCTTCACGGACATTCACGGGATGGCTCACTCGGATATTACTTCGAGATCGTGATCGGATTCAGGAACGGCATCATCCCGCGCAATTTCGCGCCGACGACTTCGATCTTCTGCTTACGCTCGGTGGCGCGGAACTTGTTCATGGTCTTGCGACCAAGTTTGTTGTTCTCGTCCATGAAACGCTTGGCGAATTTTCCGGTTTGGATGTCCTTGAGGATGCGCTTCATTTCCGCCTGCGTCTTCTTGGTGATGACGCGTGGGCCGGAAACATAATCGCCCCACTCGGCGGTATCCGAAACGGAATAGCGCATGTAGTTCAGACCACCGCGGTACATCAGATCGACGATCAGCTTCAGCTCGTGCATACACTCGAAGTAAGCGATCTCGGGCTGGTAGCCGGCATCGACGAGGGTCTTGAAACCAGCCTTCACCAGCTCGGCGCAGCCGCCGCAGAGAACAGCCTGTTCGCCGAACAAATCGGTTTCGGTTTCTTCCTTGAAGGTGGTCTGGAGCACGCCGGCGCGGGTGCAGCCGATGCCGCGACCGTAGGAGAGAGCGAGCTTCTTGGCCTTGCCCGTCGCGTCCTGCTGGACGGCGATGAGGCCGGGGACGCCGCCGCCCTCTTGGAACACCTCGCGAACGCGGTGGCCGGGGGACTTCGGGGCGATCATGGTAACGTCGACATTCTTCGGCGGAACGATGCCGGCGAAGCGGATGTTGAAGCCGTGCGCGAACATCAGCATCTTGCCCGCAGTGAGGTGCGGAGCAACGGACTCACGATAGAGGCGGGCCGCGACATGATCGGGCACGAGCATCATGATCACGTCAGCCCAGGCGGAGACTTCGTCGACGGTGCCGACGGTGAGACCGGCCTTCTTGGCCTTGGCGGCGGACTTGCTCTTGGCAGCGAGACCAACGCGAACCGAAACACCGCTGTCCGTAAGGTTCAGCGCGTGGGCGTGGCCCTGTGAGCCGTAGCCGATAATAGCGACCTTCTTGTCGCGGATGAGCGAGAGATTCGCGTCTTTGTCGTAGTAGATTTTAGCCATGGTATAAAAAGAGTAGAGGTTAGTTTCGGTAGTTTGAAATTACACGGACATGGAAACACCGGAGTCATCGTGGCCATGGCCGCCCTCGGTGCGAACCGTGGGCGGAGCGGAGGAAATCAGTTCGTGTCCGCGCGCCATCGCGACCACGCCGGTGCGCACGATCTCGGTGATGCCGTAGGGACGGAGCACGAGTTCGAACTTGGAAATTTTTTCCGGCGTGCCGGTGACTTCGATCACGAGAATCAATTCGTCCACATCCACCACGCGGGCGCGGAAGACATCGACGAGTTGCAACACCTCGCTGCGGGATTGCGGCGTCACCTTCACTTTAACGAGGCCGAGTTCGCGCATGAGCGCGGACTTGTGCGTGAGGTCGTCGACGCGAAGCACGTTGACGAGCTTGTAGAGGTTGGCCTCGACGATGCGCGCGCCGGCATCGGTCGCTTCGACGACGACGGTCATGCGGGACACGCCGGGCTGTTCCGTGCGGCCGACCGTGAGAGAATCGATGTTGAAGTTGCGCCGACGGAAGAGCGAGGCGATGCGGTTAAGCACGCCGGGGACGTCTTCCACGTAAGCGATGAACGTATGTTTAGCCATGGGAGGAATAGATTAGCGGCGGGAGGTTTTCTTGGCCTTGGCGACGGGAGCGGCCGCTTTTTTAGCGACGGGCTTCGTTACCTTGGCTTTGGTGACAACGGCGACCTTAGCCGGCGCTTCAGCAGCGGGAGCGATCGCGGGCGGAACGGGCATTTCCCAATCCTTGTCGGATCCGGATTCCAACATCACGTCCTGCTTCGGACGGCGGATCATCTTATCAAGGGCGGCGCCAGCGGGCACCATGGGGAACACGGTGTCTTCTTTCTCCACCACAAAATCAATGACGACGGTGCCCTTAGCCGCGAGCGTCTGCTCGACGGTGGTCTTCACATCGGAGCGCTTATTACAGCGCAGGCCCTTCAGGCGGTAAGCCTCGGCGAGCTTCACGAAATCGGGACCGGTCATCGGCGTGGCGGCGTAGCGCTTGTCGTAGAAAAACTCCTGCCACTGGCGAACCATGCCGAGGAAAGAATTATTGATGATGGCAACGTTGACCTTGATGCCTTCCTGCTCGGCCGTGGCCAGTTCGCACGAAGTCATTTGGAAACCGCCGTCACCGACGACGACCCACACGTCTTTTTCCGGGCAGGCAAACTTCGCGCCGATGGCGGCGGGAAGCGCGAAACCCATCGTGCCGAGACCACCGGAGGTGATGAGAGAGCGGGGTTTCTCGTGACGGAAATACTGGGCTTCCCACATCTGGTGCTGGCCGACGTCGGTGACGACGATGGTGTCGCGCTTTTGCGTGAGGCGCCAAAGATCGTTGATGACGTGAGCCGCGTAAAGATTGCCACTGTCGGGCAAGCTCTGGATGTCGCGCACGGCGGCATCGCCGCGCTCGGCATTGATCAGCGCCCACCATTCTTCGTGAGTGGCCTTCTTGATCTGTGGCTGGATCAGCGCGAGCACTTCGCGCAAATCACCGATCAACGCGCAGTCCACGGGGACGTTCTTATTGATTTCGGTCGGATCGATATCGACGTGGATTTTCTTCGCGTTGACCGCGTAAGTTTTGAGATTGCCCGTGACGCGATCGTCAAAGCGCATACCGAGCGCGATGAGCAAATCCGCCTCTTGAATGGCAACGTTAACCCAAGCTTCACCGTGCATGCCCATCATGCCGAGGTTGTACTCGGACGAAGCGGGAATCGCACCGATGCCGAGCAACGTGGTCGTGATTGGAATGCCTGCGGTCTTGGCGAGCTTGAGCACCTCAGCGGTCGTGCCGGACTTCAAAATACCTTGGCCCGCGAGGATCAACGGACGCTTGGCGGAGTTGATCAACTCAGCCGCGCGCGCGAATTCGGAAGCGGGCGCGTGATAGCTCGGGCGATAACCGGGCAGACGTGGCGCGGCTGCTTCCCAATCAAATTCGGCCGTGAGTTGCTGGGCATCTTTGGTGATGTCCACGAGCACCGGACCGGGCCGGCCGCTCTTGGCAATGTAGAACGCCTCGCGAATCGCGCGGGCGATGTCGCCGGGCTTTGTGACCAAATAATTGTGCTTCGTGACGGGCAATGTGACGCCAGTCACATCGGTCTCTTGAAACGCATCGGTCCCGATGGCCTTGGAGCCGACTTGCCCCGTGATGCAAACGATCGGGGACGAATCCATCATCGCGGTGGCGATACCGGTGACCATGTTGGTCGCACCGGGCCCGGACGTCGCGATCGCGACGCCGACTTTGCCGCTCGCGCGCGCATAACCATCCGCCATGTGCGTTGCGCCCTGTTCATGGCGCACGAGAACATGGTGGATTTGCGGGTACTTCGTCATCGCATCGTAGGTCGGCAAGATCGCGCCGCCTGGATAACCAAACACGACATCCACGCCTTCTTTGGCCAAACATTCCCAAATAATTTCTGCTCCGGTAAGTTTCATAATATCCCTTGAGTTGCTAATTAATAAATTGGTTTAAGTAGTATAGGCGCCTTCGGCGGCGGAGGAAACAGTCGCGGCATATTTCGCCATGACCCCGCGTTTGTAACGCGGTGCTGGTGGCGTCCAGCCTTGGCGGCGAACCGCAAATTCTTCCGGCGAGACCAGCACCTGCAAGCGGCGCGCCTTCACATCGATTTCGATTTGATCACCCTCGCGCACAAACGCGATCAGACCACCGACGAAAGCTTCCGGCGCCACGTGCCCGATGGAGAAACCGCGGGTCGCGCCGGAGAAACGGCCATCGGTCAGCAGCGCCACACTGTCCGCCAAGCCGGCACCGGCGAGAGCCGCAGTCACGCCGAGCATTTCGCGCATGCCGGGGCCACCCTTTGGTCCTTCGTAACGGATCACGACCACATCGCCGGACTTGATCAACTGGGCATTAGCGGCCGCCATCGCGTCTTCCTCATTCTCGAACACGCGAGCCGGACCTTGGAGGCGCTCAATGGTGCTGCCCGCCACCTTGAGCACGCAGCCTTCCTCGGCGAGATTTCCGCGAAGAATCACGAGCCCACCGGTCGGCTTGAAAGGCTTGTTGGTCGGACGGATCACTTGCTGATCCGCGGTCTCGGGTGCAGCACTGACCTCGGCCGCGAGGGTGCGGCCAGTCACGGTGACGCAGTCGCCGTGAATGTATCCACCCTCGAGTAATTTTCGCAGCAAGAGCGAAATGCCGCCGGCCTTGTGCATCTCAACCGCGTTGTACAGGCCGCCTGGTTTCAACGTCGCGATCGTCGGAGTCTTGGCGCAGATCGAGTCGAACTCGTCGATTTTGAGCGGGACATTGCATTCGCGGGCGATGGCGAGGAGATGCAACACGGCGTTGGTCGAACCGCCCGAAGCGGCGACGGACACGATGGCATTCTCGAAGGCCGCGCGCGTCATGATTTGGGACGGCTTGAGATTCTTGCGCACTAAATCGACCACGAGTTCGCCACAACGAAACGCCGCTGCATCCTTGGCCTTGTCCATCGCGGGAACGCCATTGAGTCCCACCGGAGAAATACCGATCGCCTCCATGATGGTCGCCATCGTGTTCGCGGTAAACTGACCGCCGCACGCCCCGGCACCGGGGCAAGCCGCGTTTTCCACACTGAGAAATTCTTTTTGGTCGATCTTGCCGGCGTTAAACGCGCCGACCGCTTCGAACACATCCTGGACGGTGAGCGCCTTGCCATGCAAGTGGCCGGGATCGATCGAGCCGCCGTAAAGCGCGAGGCCGGGGATATCCATGCGCGCGAGCGCCATCATGACCCCGGGGTTTGTTTTATCGCAGGAGGAAAGACACACGAGACCATCGAGGCTGTTACCCCGCGCCACGAGCTCGATCGAATCAGCGATTACTTCACGGCTGATGAGCGACGTCTTCATGCCCTCGGTCCCCATTGTGATACCATCGGAAATGGAAACCGTATTAAACTCCAAGGGCGTGCCGCCCGCAGCGCGGATACCGGCTTTGACATGTTCCGCCAAGGTGCGGAGGTGATAATTGCACGGCCCGATTTCAGTCCACGTGTTCGCGACGCCGATGAGCGGCTTTTCCATATCGGCATCGGTCAGACCAAAGGCCTTAAGCATGGCACGAGCCGGAGCGCGGCTGGGGCCTGTGGTGATCGCGTGACTAAAACGTTTACCGGAGTCCATGAGGTGAATGGTCAGGCTACGCTAGCGAGGAAGTCGCTGCGAAGCGAAGGGTTAATGTAGCAGGAATGAGTCAATTGTGGAAAATAAAAAAACCGCCCCTTTTTGTTGGGCGGCTTCCTGGTTTCGAGAGTCTTTTCTCTTAGGAGCTAGTGGCTTTTACGAGCCGCCCGTGGTCGATTTGGTCCGTGGCTACAATAGCCAGGACGACGGTAATCAACGCTACAAGGGCGACGTGGAGTATCATGAAAGTGGGAGGTAAATTGTTAATCGGCCCATGCCCTGTCAACACTAGTCTTAAATTTATGACATAAGCATTTCGCCGTCCCCCACCCGGCCTTTTGAGGACCAACTATCCCTTAACGCCGACCCCGGATATTCTGCGCCAGCCGAAGGATATCCGCGAGCACGCCCGCCGCCGTTACATCCCCACCGGCACCTGATCCACGAACGACCAACGGGTATTCCCGATAGCGCTCGGTGTGAAACGCGACAAAGGCTTCCGCGCCACGCAGCGATGCGGCGGGATGGGTCGCCTCGACCTCCACCGGTCCGACTGAAACCTGCGGGCCCGTCGCGCCGGGAGTGATGCGAGCGAGGTAACGCAAAAAACGTCCCTGCGCCTTGCACGTCGCCACCCGCGCAGCAACCGCGGCATCGAGCGAGGTGAGCGACTGGAGAAATTTCTCGGGGTCGTCCTCGCGCAAATTTTCCGCAGGGACAAAAGGTTCCAACACCACATCGCTCAACTCGACCTGCAGGCCCAATTCACGAGCGAGAATGATCGCCTTGCGCGCCACATCGAGACCGGAAAGGTCATCGCGGGGATGCGGTTCGGTGTAACCCAACTCTTTCGCCCGACGCACGGCCACGGACAGCAAATCGTCCTGACTCAAGCGATCGCACAAGTAGCCCAGTGTACCGGAAAACGCGCCTTCAATACTGATTACGTGATCGCCGGTGCGCACGAGATTCTTGAGTGTTTCAATCACGGGCAAGGCCGCGCCGACCGTCGTCTCGTAATGGTACGCCCGGAAATGCCGACGCGCTTCGTTCAGCAGGGCCACTCGCTCCGACTGCGGCAGGGCCAAAGGCTGCTTGTTAGCCGACACCACATTGATGCCGTGCGCAAACGCGGCCCGATAAAGTTTTTCCATTCCGGGTGCTGCGGAACAATCCACCAACACCGGATTCGGCAAGCGCGAGAGTTTTTCAAGCAACGCACTGACATCGCTCGCCGCCGTTTTTTCGCCGAGCGCTTTTTGGAGGCGAGTAATCGCTTCGACCGGAGGCACGCCCTCGGGCTCGAATAATACACCGCCACTCGAACCGAGACCGACCAAACGGACCTTCACATCATGCTCGCGACCGAGTGCTTGGTTCTGCCGGTCAATTTGTTTCATCAGGCTGCTGCCCACGACCCCTTTGCCCAGGAGCAATACACTGATTTCCGTATGCGAAAGGTTGAACGCACCATGCACCGTGCGTACGGCGGTGGCAGTCTGATCAGCGTCAACGACACAGGAAATACTGCGAGCCGAAGCCCCCTGTGCCACGGCGCGCACCGAGATGCCCGCCTCGCCAATCGAATTAAGAAACTTGCCCGCCACATTGGGCCGGCCCGCCATGTTTTCACCGACCAAAGTCACCAGCGTCACTGGCGACAACACCGGTTCAATTCGCAAATCCCCCGACTGCAATTCCGGCGCGAGCGCCGCTGAAATACTTTGCCGCGCACCGGCCTCGTCCACCGCTGGAATCACCACGGAAAATGACTGCCCAAGCGTCGACTCCGTCGTCATCCACACGCGCACTCCCGCTTCGCTCAACGCCGCAAGAATCCGCCCGCCCAACGGCCGCCCGAGACCAGTCCGGCGCGACTGCACGCCGAGCAGCGTCAGACGCTCCAAACTCGTGACGCAGGTCGGCCGATTCGGATCAGGATTGCCCGTGGCATCAATGCGCGTACCTGGGGCGTCCGGCTGCGTCGTGCTGCGAATCACCAGCGCTGCGCCGCATTCGCGCAGTGGAATAATCGTGCGGGGGTGAAACATCCGCGTGCCAAAATATGCCAGCTCCAG
>JANYFP010000110.1 GCA_025362555.1 Verrucomicrobiota bacterium | reverse complement strand
GGCGAACTGGGTGGGCAATGACATGGTGGCTGAGAGTGGTGGCAAACGATCCCGTCGAGTCAATCGGGCGATGAGAACATGACAGAATTTTTCTTTGAAGCGGGCGGGTGTGAATTTGAGCGGCAGGAACTCGCGAGGCGGCACCCTTTGGCCATGGCGGTTTCAGTCTAGACGGATTGCGCCGGCGCCCGCACAGTGGTTGCGCGATGCAGATTCTCAATATTCTCGCCCCGGTTTTCCTGATGATTGGGATCGGGGTTGTGCTTCAGGCGAGTAAGTTTGTGTCGGTTAATTTTCTGAAGGAAGCCAATCGCCTGACCTATTGGCTGGGTTTGCCGGCCCTGCTTTTTTCCCAACTGGCCAGTTCATTTCATGGGGTCGGCGGAGCGCAGTTGATGTTAGGAGGAATGTTGCTGGCGACGGGACTGGTGCTGCTCGCCGGTTATGGGGTGGGATGGTTGATCGGGGTGCCTGCGGCGGTGGCGGGTACGTTTGTGCAAGGCGGGTTTCGCGGGAATTTGGCCTTTGTCGGTCTGCCGATTATTTATTCATTGCCCGATGAGACGTTGGGGTGGGGGGTGTCGGTGCGTACGGCGGCGATACTGACGGTCGCGCCCATGATGGTGGTTTATAATGTGGCTGGCGTGATGGTGCTCCTGCTCAGCCAGCATCAGCTCGGCTGGGCAATGGTGAAGCCGTTTGTGAAACAATTAATCACGACGCCGCCGCTGCTCGCCACCATCGCGGGAATAGTTTTTGCGCTCGCTGGTTGGCCGCTGCCCCCTGCACTCGACAAGACATTTACCGCGCTTGGAGAGATGGCGCTGCCACTCGGGTTGCTCGGCGTCGGTGGATCTTTGGTCACGGTCAAGTTGCGGGGCAACTGGCGTTTGCCGCTCGTTTCAGCCGGATTAAAAACCGTGATTGCGCCGGCGCTCGGCTGGGGTGTGGGCCGATGGCTGGGGTTGGGTGGCGTGGAAATGAAGATGCTGCTGATCCTCCTCGCGTGCCCCACGGCGATCATCAGCTATACCATGGCCGTTGAGTTGAAAGGGGATGAGGCGCTCGCCTCCGGCGTGATTGTGTTCAGCGTACTGACCTCGATTGGGTCGCTGGCGGTGATTGTCGGTTTATTTTGAGTGGACGCGGATGGGTTCCGATGTTTGTCAACTAATAGTATACTTAGGCGCGGAGGCGGGGGCGCTACGGCACCTGTTATTTCGAAGACCCCGATTAATCCGGATGATCGATCCGGGATTATGTGGTCAGTGGAGCGGGGGCCGCAGCCTTCTGACTTCGCCAAGCCGCATCCATTCAGTTGAACTCCTGGCGTGATTGTAATTCGCAATCCGTAGGTGGAGCGGCTTGACCTTAAGGCGCTTCAGGATTCCCGACCTCAAGCCAGCGGGTTGGGGTCAACCTGCTCCACCTCCTATTGCTTTTGGCTAAGGCTGACTTTTTCGTATCAGTGCTACGACAGCGAATTGAGACGATGGACAAGTCGAACGCGTGTACTGGTGCGCGCAAGTACTCCGACCTGTCCGTCGGCCTCGTGCCACCTGAGGCAACGGGATTCGTTGTTTAAGGAATGACTAACTCCGCACCGACGCGGAGTACGCCGGTGGCGCCGAGTTTGGCGGCGTTGGCTTTGTAGATTTCCTGCCAGCGGGTCGGGGTATTGTAATAGCGCTGACTGATGCGCGAGAGGGTGTCGCCTGCGGCCACCACATGGGTGCGGGTCGCCACCGGCACAGCCACGGGAGTGACGCTGGCGTTCGCGGCTGTCGGCGCACCACCGGGGGAGAGGCGGGTCTTCAACTGATAATTCTCGTTCGCGAGCACCGTGTAAGCGCCCTGAACTTGTTGCAGAAGCGCGCGGGCGGCGGCGAGATCGATGGCATTTTGAGAGGTGGACCGTTGCAATGCAGCCAAGGATTCTGCGGCGCGGGCGGCGTCAGCCTGGGCGGAAGCTGTCTGGCTCGCGGTACCGGCCTTGAGTTGTTCAACTTCGGCTGAGAGCGCCGCGATCTGCGTGGCGAGCGTGTTGCGCTCGGCCGTCACGGCTTCGGTGGCCTTCGTGGCGCTTTCGATTTGGGTGTCGTGTTCGCGCTGCAACATTGCGTAACCGCGCAGGGCCGTGGCGAGCTTGTCTTCGGAGGCGGCCAATTGTTTTTGCAGGTCGGTGGTATCGGCGGCTGGAGCGGTTTCGGTGGGTGCGGCGGCGATAATGGCCGGCGTGGCGGTGCGGGCTTGCTCTGAAGTCCGGAGGGCGGCTTGGGCATCGGACAGATCGCGTTTGGTATCAGCCAAGGCCGTTTGGAGTTCGACGACCCGGCCGGCGAGATTGGGGTAGGTCGGGCCGTGGTTTTTGGCGTCGGCTTCGCGGGCTTTGTTGACGGCCACCACTTCCTGATTGGCGCGAGTGGCTTCGGCCGTGGCGGATGCCAACTGGGTCTCGAGGTCACGCACGCGACCGGAGAGATCCGGGGTTGCGACTGGAGCGGGCTTCGCGGCCAAGGCGGCTTTGAGTTGCGCGATTTGGGCGGCAGCGGCGTTCAGATCCACGGTATTTTGCTTGGTGGCGGCGACGGAGGATTGGACGGCGGAATCAGCCTGTTGATTGGTGGCGGCCAATTGGGCTTCGAGGTCACGGACTTTGCCGGAAAGATCAGGATAGGCCGTAGCGGCTGGTTTGGCGGATAAGGCAGCTTGCAGGGTGGACGCCTGCGCGCGGGCTTCGGCCAAGGTCGTTTGAAGCGCGACGGTTTGGGTTTCCAGTTCTTTGATCCGGCTGGCGTCAGCGCTGGCATCGCGGAGTTGTTTTCCGGAGTCGGCGAGATTTTTCTGCAAGCGTTCCCGATCGGTGCGCAATTCGGCATTTTCGCTGGCGAGCACCGTGGTGCGATTGGATAATTCATCGCGCTCGCGCTGCAGTTGCGCGCTCTGCTCACTGAGCTTGGCTGCGTTTTTAGCCGTTTCGGTGGCCTCGGCCAGTTGTCGTTGCAGTTCGGTTTGGGCGTTGCCGGCGGCAGCCAGTTTCTGCGTCGAGTCGGCAATCGCCGCTTCCAGCTCGTGAACTTTCCCGGAGAGGTCGGGGTGGGTGGGCACGGCGGCGAGTTGGATTTTCTCCTGTTCGAGCTGCGCGATGTTGTCGTGTAATTTTGTTTCGGTGGCGCGGACGGCGGCGAGTTCGGCGGTCAGGGCGTTGGACTGGGTTTGCGCGGCGCTGAGCTGGTTATGCAGGGCGGCCATTTCGGCGGAGGGCGTCAAGCGGGAGGCCTCGGCGGCGGCGAGTTTGGCCGTCCGTTGCGTTTGCGCGGTGAGTTCGGTTTTGGTGCGGTCGAGTTCGGCCTGAACGGTGGCGAGATTTTTTTCGAGCGAGGATTTCAGCTCATTGGTGCGATTCAGGCTGGCTTCGACTTCACGATTGAATTTGGCGGCGTTTTCCTGATCAGCGGCGGAAGCCTGTGAGCTAGCGGTACGGACTTCATTTTCCGATTTCTTCAGGGCGGCATTCAACGCTTCGATTTCTTTCCAGGCTTTGGCCACCTCGTCGCTCAATTGTTTTTTATCGGCGGTCAACGCGGCGATTTGTTGGGTGAGGGCGGACGGTTCTGCGCCGACGGCTGGCGCACTCGCGGCGGCGCCGGTTGTTTTCACCGTGGTCAGGATTTCGGGCTCGGCTAGCGCGGTATTCACGACGGGTATTTTGCCGCCGGGGGTGCCTTTGTGATCGGCGAGGCGTTGCTGGGCCATTTCGAGGGACGCTTTGTCCAGGGTGCTGATCAGGGTGTCGAGGGCCTTGCCGTGGGCACCGCGTTCGCGGGCCAGCGACAGCCAGACAAAGGCTTCGAGGCGGTCGACGGGAACGCCGCGGCCTTCGGCATAGGCGAGACCAAGATTATACTGGGCCAGGGTGTTACCCTTTTCAGCCTTGGCACGAAGGGAGGTGACGTCGTCGGCTTGCTGCGCTGGGGCGAGAGCGACGAGGGTGGAAGCGAGGCAGGTGAGGGCGAACAGGCGGAAAGGTTTCATGCGGCGGTCAAAGGTGTTCTCTGTTACATTTGCCGGTCGAAACGCTCCGCTGCAAGCCCGCCCAGCGCAGCCGACGCAAAATAGTGGGCCTTACTGGGGCTAAACCACTATCCCGCACGATGGACTTGCAAACTAGGACGTCAGTTGACCCGGGATTTTGCACGGCCGATCGCTTCATGCCATTCGCCGAGGAGGCGTCGGGTGGTCGCGACCGGCGCTCGGGCCTGAAAGGTGCGTTCCCCTGACCAAAGTCGGGCGATTTCCTGGCGATTTTTCCAGAAACCGACCGCTAATCCGGCAAGATAAGCCGCTCCAAGCGCGGTGGTCTCCGTGGTGCGGGGTCGGACAACCGGTACGCGCAACAAATCAGCTTGGAATTGCATGAGCGCGTTGTTCACCACCGCGCCGCCATCGACGCGGAGCGCGCGTAATTTGCCGCCGCAGTCGGCTTCCATGGCTTTGAGGAGATCGGCGCTTTGATAGGCGATGCTTTCCAACGCGGCGCGGGCAAGGTGCGCGGCGTTGCTGCCGCGCGTGAGACCGACGATTACACCGCGCGCATCCGCGTCCCAATGCGGTGCGCCCAAGCCGGCAAAGGCCGGCACGAGGTAAACTCCGCCGTTGTCTTTTACTTGGGCGGCGAGCTTTTCCACATCCACGGATTTTGCGATGAGGCCGAGTCCATCGCGCAGCCACTGGACCACCGCGCCGCCGATAAACACGCTGCCTTCGAGTGCATACTCGAGCCGTCCGTCGATTTTCCACGCGATGGTGGTGAGCAGTTGGTTTTTAGAAACGACGGGTTTATCTCCGGTGTGCATGAGCAGGAAGCACCCGGTGC
Organism: Verrucomicrobiota bacterium; assembly: GCA_025362555.1. Taxonomy (GTDB): domain Bacteria; phylum Verrucomicrobiota; class Verrucomicrobiia; order Opitutales; family Opitutaceae; genus Lacunisphaera. The sequence continues at coordinate 21,716 of JANYFP010000110.1, read as the reverse complement.
CATAAGTGTTTTTGGCCATGCCTGGTGACCAGCAGGCCTGGCCAAAGAGCGCCGCTTGCTGATCGCCTGCGATGCCACTGATCGGGACGCCCCGCAAAGCGCGCAACGCGGACACCTCGCCAAAAACTCCGCTGCTGGCGCGCACTTCCGGGAGCACTTCACGGGGAATGCGCAGGAGGGCGAGCAGTTCATCGTCCCAATCGCCCGTGTGCAAATTGAGCAATAAGGTGCGGGAGGCGTTGGAGACATCCGTCGCATGCACGCGACCGTTGGTCAGTTGCCAGAGCAACCAAGTGTCCACGGTGCCAAAGGCGAGTTCGCCCTTTTCCGCCCGTCGCCGCGCGCCGGGGAGGTGATCGAGCAGCCAGCGAAGTTTTGTGCCGGAGAAATAGGGATCGAGCACGAGGCCGGTTTTCCGGGTGAAGACGGCTTCCAATCCCTGCTGTTTGAGTTTGGCGCAAAGCTCGGAGGTGCGCCGATCCTGCCAGACGATGGCGCGATGCAACGGCTGGCCGGTGCGGCGATCCCAGAGGAGCGTGGTTTCGCGTTGATTGGTGATCCCGACGGCGGCGATATCCTTGCCGGTAAGGTTGGCTTCAGCCACGGCGGTGAGGGCGGTGTGTCGAATGGTGCGCCAGAGATCCCGCGGGTCGTGTTCAACCCAACCCGGACGCGGAAAATGCTGGGTGAATTCCTGCTGGGCGGTCGCAAGGGAGCGTCCGCGCCGATCGAAGACAATGGCGCGGGAGGACGTGGTGCCTTGATCGAGAGAAAGGATAAAGGGCATGGGGCTGACTATCGCGTAGTCCCGGAAGACGCTGAGGCCAATCCACAAATGCGGCGCAGAAAATGACCGTAAGTTTTGCCACTCACTCACATTGAAACCACGCGCTTGCAAAAATGGTAAGCTAGCTTACCAATCGCAGCAATGTCCGCCGCCCGTTCCACCGTTGAGCGCAGTCTTGGCTTCCTGTTTGCTGATATCAGCCGACTGGCGCGGACGGAGTTTGACCGGCGGGTCCGCGATCTCGGGCTGACGCGGGCGCAGTGGCTGTTTCTCTATTATCTGGCGCGACAGCCCGGCTGCACGCAAAGCGAACTCGCCGAGCTGTTACAGATGGAAAAAATTTCGGTGAGCCGGCAGGCCGCGCGGCTGGAGAAAGCCGGTTGGATCAAGCGCACTGATCGCGCCGCCGACGCCCGCGCTTACCACCTCAGACTGACCCCCCGGGCGGAACGAATCATCATTCGCCTGGACGAACGGGCCGACCAACTGCGCAACGATTACCTGGCGGGCATCTCCTCACTCCGCCGCACCAACCTGCTCGCGGATCTCACCGTGATCAAAGCCAACCTGCTCAAACTCGATGGCCGGCCGCGCTAATTTTCTCATGAAACCACGTCTCTCCTCACTGTCTCTTCTTATTACAGCGACTGCGCTGCTGATTCTGGCCCCCGGTTGCGGCGGCAATTCGGCGGCGAAGTCGGCCGGTGGTGTCCCGGCCGTGCCAGTGCAGGTGGCGGTGGCCGTGCAGCAGGATGTGCCGCGCCGCGTCGAATCCATCGGCACGGTCCAGGCCCTGCGCTCGGTCAGTGTGAAATCGCAGGTCGATGGGATAATTTCGCAGATTCATTTTAAGGAAGGTGATGACGTGAAGGTCGGTGATTCGCTGATCACCCTTGATCGGCGGCCGTTTGAGAATGCCGTGTTGCAGGCCCGCGCGGCGCTGGCGAATGCCCGCGCGCAGGACACCCAGGCCAAAGCGGACGCTGAGCGTTACGCGCATCTCGATCAGCAGTCCGCCATTTCCAAGGAAGCCTATGCGCAATACCTGACCAAGGCGGAATCGACTACCGCCGAGGTACAGTCCCGCGAAGCTGCGCTCGCCAATGCCGAACTCCAGCTGGGCTACTCGGAGATTAACGCGCCGATCAGCGGGCGCACCGGTCAGCGGCTGCTGCATGAAGGGGCACTCGTGAAAGCAAACGATAATAATTTTGCGCTCGTGACCATCAATCAACTCGCTCCCGCCTCCGTGGCCTACGCCGTACCCGATCGCGCCCTGGATGAAATTCGCGAAGCCCTCGGGGCGGGCCGGGTGACCGTGGCGGTCACCGACCGCACCACCGGGATTAAACGTGAGAATGGCGAATTGGCCTTCATCGATAACACCATCGATCCCTCGACTGGCATGATCACGTTGAAAGCCGTTTTCCCCAATGACGACAAAGCGCTCTGGCCCGGCCGATTTGTTTACGTGGTAACTCAAACTGGCGTGGATGCCCAGGCGATCGTCGTGCCGTCCACGGCGGTGCAAAACAGTCAGACTGGTGCGACGATTTATGTGCTTAAGCCGGATCAGACCGTTGAGCTGCGGACCGTTAAGATCATGCGCACGGCTGGCGACACGACGTTGCTCGCCAGCGGTGTGAAGGCGGGTGAGACGGTTGTCACTGATGGCCAGCTTCGGCTGCTGCCGGGCATGAAAGCCGAGCCGCGCGCGCCTTCGGGTGCGCCATTGATTGCGGATGTGGCGCCGGCGAACAACTCGGCCAAATCGGAGACCCGCCCATGAACCTCCCGGAACTTTGCATTCGCCGGCCGGTGATGACGACGCTGCTGACGGCGGCGCTCTGTATTTTTGGTGTGATGGCCTATCGCCTGCTCCCGGTGAGCGATCTGCCGAAAGTTGATTTTCCGACGATCGTGGTGAATGCGGCGCTACCCGGCGCCACGCCCGAGACGATGTCGAGTGCGGTGGCCACGGTCCTTGAGCAGCAATTCTCGACGATCGCGGGCATTGATTCGATGACGTCCACCAGTGGCACCGGCAGCACGCAGATCACGCTGCAGTTCACCCTCGACCGCAATATCGATGCGGCGGCGCAGGACGTGCAGGCGTCGATCGCCGCCGTGCAACGCCGGTTGCCGCAGGACATGCCCTCGCCGCCATCGCTGCGCAAAACGAATCCGGCGGACCAGCCCGTGTTGTTTCTCGCGCTGAGTTCGCCGACGTTGCCGTTGTCCATCGTCGACGAATACGCCGAGACGATGATGGCGCAGCGGATTTCCAGTGTTGATGGGGTGTCGCAGGTGCAGGTTTATGGGGCGCAGAAATACGCGCTGCGGGTGCGGCTCGATCCGCGGTTGCTGGCCAGTCGCGGCATCACGCTCGACGAGGTGCGTACGGCGCTCACGGCGCATAACGTCAATCAACCGACCGGACTCCTCGACGGCAATCGGCAGTCGGTGCAAATTCTCGCGAGCGGCCAGCTTTCCAATGCGGCGGAGTTCACCGGAATTGTCGTGGCCTATCGCAATGGCGCGCCCGTTCGGCTTGGGGAACTCGCGGAAGTGATCAACGGGGTCCAGGATGCGCGCGTGGCCAGTTGGTTTGCGCAGCGGCAGAATGGGAAACTTGATCCTGCGCGGGCGATCGTGCTCGCCGTGCAAAAACAGCCGGGGGTGAATACGGTTGAAGTCGTCGCGCGCGTCAGGGCGTTGATGCCGGTGTTTGCGAAGCAACTGCCTGAGTCAGTCAGCCTCGATGTGTTGCGCGACAACTCCGAGGCGGTGCGAAATTCGGTCGCGGATGTGCAATTCACCCTGATGCTTTCCATCGCGCTGGTCGTGCTCGTGATTTTTATTTTTCTCCGTTCCGTATGGGCGACGGTGATTCCCAGTGTGGCGATTCCGATGGCTTTGCTCGGCACGTTTGTCGCGATGTATTTTTTCGATTACTCGCTCGATAATCTTTCCCTGCTGGCGCTCACGCTTTCGGTCGGTTTCGTGGTCGACGATGCGATTGTGATGCTGGAGAATATTGTCCGTTATATTGAAGCCGGCATGCCGGTGCGGGAAGCGGCGTTCAAGGGTTCGCGGGAAATCGGCTTCACGATCATGTCGATGACCATTTCATTGGTGGCGGTGTTTATCCCGCTGATGTTTATGGGCGGAATTTTGGGGCGATTGTTGCATGAGTTTGCCGTCACGATCACGGCGGCGATTCTCGTGTCGGGGGTGGTGTCGCTTACGCTGACTCCGATGTTGTGCAGCCGGTTTCTCAAGCCGCACGTTGGCGCTGGTCCGGGGAAAAATGGTTCGCAGCACGGGCGGTTCTATCAGTGGAGCGAAGGCGTGTTTGAGGCGGCCCGGGCTTTTTATGAGCGAACCCTGCACGCGAGCCTGCGCCATCGCGTGACGGTGCTGGTGGTGGCAGGGTTGATGGCGGTTCTGACGATCGGACTCGTGAAGGTATTGCCGCAGGGTTTTATTCCGACCGATGACACCGGCATGGTGTTGGTGTTTACGGAAGCGGCGCAGGATATTTCCTTTGAGGAAATGGTCCGGCACCAGCAGGCGGCGGCCGCGATTGTGGCGCAGCAACCTTATGTGGATGCGCTCATGTCTGCGATGGGCTCCGGTGGTTCGGTCAACTCCACGCCGAACCAGGGCCGGATTTTTATGCGCTTAAAGCCCCGGGCGGAGCGTCCGGCGATCAATGTGATCATGGGTGATCTGCGCCAGAAACTTTCGGCGATTCCAGGGTTGAAGGCCTACCCGCAGATTCCGCCGGCCATTCGAATTGGCGGACAACTGACGAAGGCGCTTTATCAAGTTTCCCTCACGGGGACCGATCTCAATGAGCTTTACGCGGTGGCCGGCTCCATGGAAAAAAAATTCCGGGCGCTGCCGCAGCTCGTGGACGTAAATTCCGACCTGCAGATCACGAGTCCGCAGTTGCGGGTGGATATCGACCGGGACCGGGCGGCGACCGTTGGCGTCACGCCGCAACAAATCGAAGAATCGCTCTACAGTGCTTACGGCACGCGGCAGGTTTCCACGATCTACACGCCGACCAATCAGTATTACGTGATCATGGAAGTGGCGCCGGAGTTTCAGCGCGATGTGTCGAATCTTTCCCTGATTTATCTGCGCAGTAGGAGCGGCAAATTGGTATCGCTCGATACGGTGGCGTCATTGCGCCGCAGTGTCGGCCCACTCACGGTCACGCATCTTGGTCAATTGCCTGCGGTGACAATTTCGTTCAACTTGAAGGCGGGGGTTTCACTCGGGGATGCGACCGCCGCGATCCAGGAGTTGGCCCGGGTCGAGTTGCCCGCGACGGTCAGTTATAGTTTTGTCGGTTCGGCCCAGGCATTCGCGTCCTCGCTCAACGGCATGGGCCTGCTGATCGCGATGGCGGTGGTCGTGATCTATATTGTGCTCGGCATTCTCTATGAGGATTTCGTGCATCCCCTGACGATTTTGTCGGGTTTGCCCGCGGCGAGTTTTGGGGCGCTGTTTACGCTCTGGGCGTTTCATGAGGAATTGAACATCATGGGTTACGTCGGGGTGATTTTGCTGATCGGCATCGTGAAGAAGAATGCGATTATGATGATCGATTTCGCGCTGGCCCGGGAACAGGAGCAGGGTGCGGCGTTTAACGCTGAACAGGCGATCGTCGAGGCGTGTCTGGTTCGTTTCCGCCCGATTATGATGACGACTTTCGCGGCGTTGGCGGGGGCGATTCCCATTGCGCTGGGTTTGGGTGCGGGTGCGGAATCGCGCCGACCGCTCGGTCTGGCGGTGGTGGGTGGCCTCATCGTTTCGCAAATGCTCACGCTTTATATCACGCCGGTGATTTACATTTATATGGACCGGTTCACCCATCGGTTTGGCGCGAAGAAAGCTCGGCAAGCCGTCGCTCCGCTGGCCCAGCCGCTGCCGGTGGGGAAATGAAAGGGCGGATTCATAGCCTGCGGCTTGGCTGTTAATAATACTCCGTGGTTTGGGAGAACTTCCCGTGGCGTTGGTGTCTATAATTTTCCGCCCCGAACCATGACTATTTCCCCTTTCATTCTTGTTGGTATTTTGAGTACTGGGCTGCTGGGTGGCTGCCGGACTCAAACGGCCTCATTTTCACCGCAAGAGTCCACTAAGTATTCCATTGAAAGTTCTGGGAAATTCGCGCGGTTGGACGTGGCGACTCAGACCTCCATTATTTGTACGGGTTTACAGGAGCGCTTGAATGAGGCTGGTCATCTTGCAGTCGTGGCCAACGTCAAGAATCGCGAGCACCGTGAAATTCAGGTGCGCGTCCGGTGTGTGTTTAAGGATGCGGATGGATTCACGACGCGTGATGAGACGGCGTGGCAGTTGATCACGCTGGGCGATGAAGGAACCGAAGCGGTTCGTTTTGCGGCGAGCAACTTGCTGGCAAAAAAATATACGGTCTTGGTGCGTTCGCCTTGAACCGGGTTGGGCCATTGGCGAAAGCGGATCGCGGGGGGTCGAAGCGGCGAGTTGTTCTGTCCGTGCGGAGAAAGCCCGGCCGGAGGCCGGGTTCCACCTCAGGTGGTGGATTGCTATTTTAGCTCTTTCAAAATCCGTTGGGCGTCGATGGCGAGATCGGCTTTGAGTTTTAGATTAAGAGCCTGTTGCAGTGATTGCCGGCTCTCAGTCGGCTGCTTAAGCTGGGCTTGGGCGGCACCCAAATAGTAGAGTAACTCCGCATCCTGCGGGCGTTGCTTGACGCTTTCTTTCAGCAAACTGGAGGCTTTGGTGAAATCGCCCATCCGGTAGACGATGAGGCCGAAAGCCTTTGCGACTTCGGCGTCGTTCGGGAGTGCCTCACGGGTTTTCACGGCCAAACTGAGCGCCTGTTGGTTATCGCCAGGATTCTCAGAGTATAGAATCACGAGACGCTTTTTCGCGGGAATGAAATCAGGGAAAAGAGTCAGCACCTTTTCATAAATCGCTTCGGCCTCGGTCGTGGCTCCTGATTGTTCGTGGAGCGAGGCTTTGGCAATCAGGGCGGGTACATCGTTAGGATTGAATTTGAGGGCTAGATCAATTTGGCCCGCAGCGGCTGGGGTGGGATTGGTTTCCAGTGCGGTCATCGCGAGGAAACGCTGCGCTTCGGCGGCTTGCGGGAAAACAGACTTTGTCTGCAGGCTGCGTTGCATGGCGGCTTCGGCGTCGGTGACGCGGCCAACACTGTATGATGCATTGGCTAGATCGTAGAGAAGGTCAGGATCGGCGGAGTTCTTCTGGACGGCCTCCTGAAGTAAACTGAAGGACCACTGATAGTCTCCCGTCTCGTAGGCGAGGCGGCCCAGCGTTTGAGCAATGGAGGGATCATCGGGGGCCAGCTTACGGGCGTTTTTGGCGAGCTCGAGTGCCTTGGCGGTGTCGTGGTGGGCGGCGTAGAGTTGGGCGAGGGCGATCATCACCGTGGTATTAGTGGGGCTCTTCTGGAGTGCGTTTTGGTAGGTCGCGGTGGCTTGGTCGAAGGCTCCAGCGGCTGCGTAGGTGGTCGCGAGTCGCGCGAGGGCGACGGGATCATCGGGTCGCGCTGCGATGATTTTTTCCAAGCTGGCAAGGCCGCTGGCGCCGGCTGTTTGGGGGTTGATGGCGAGTACGGACAGGCATTGGCGGGCCTCGTCGCTGCCCGGAAAATTTTTGTCCAACTGCAGGGCGTGTTGCAGGGCGTTTAGCGCGGGCTCCTCATTGCCCATCATGTAGTGGGTCATGCCCAGATGAAATTGGACTTCGGCGGAGTCCGGGAGTTTAGCGGAACTTTCCAAGAGAAGGCTGAGGGCCCACGGATATTGCCGCTTCCGGTAGAGAATCCAGCCCAGGGTGTCGCCCGTGTGGGGTTCGTGCGGGAGCAATTCGCGGGCTTTTTGCACCAGCACCTGGGCTTTATCGAGGTCATTGAACTGCTCGGAATAGAGGTAGGCGAGATCGTTGAGGGCTGGGACGAAGCGGGGATTGACGACGAGCAGTTTTTCGTAGGTTTCGCGCGCGGCGGGGAAATTGCCCTTCTGGTTGAAGAGCGTGGCGGTCATGATCAGCGCTTCGATATCCTTGGGATTTTTCGCGGTGACAGATTGGAAATTGACCAGCGCTTGTTCCAGTTGATGGGAGCTGGCGTAGAGTCGGGCGAGCAGGAGGTAGGCGAGTGGGGAATCGGGCTGGAGTTCAATGGCTTTGCGCAGGCTGCTTTCGGTTTGAGGCACGTCGCCTTGGGCGAGAAAGATTTTTGCCTGCAGCAAGTAGGGGCCGGACTGTTTGGGATCACGCGTGATTTGGCTCTGCGTCCGCTGCTGCGCGGCGGGATAGTTTTTTTCCGCGAGGTCAAAGTTTACCAACTGTTCGAGCGCGAGGAGAAAGTCCGGTGACAGCTCGAGTGCTTTGGCAAAGGCCTGCCGCGCCTCATCACGTTTCTTTTGCTGAAGGAGCACGGTGCCGCGCCAGTAGGGGGCTTGAGGGTTGCGCGGAAAAAGCTCCTCGATTTTTCGGTAGACGGCGACGGCCCCGTCAAGATTGCCCTGGCTGCGGTAGGCGTCGGCCAGGAGAAACGGGGCTTGCACGACATCCGGCCGCTGTTGGATCAAAGGTTTAAGGGCGGAAATCGCGGTAGTGAAGTCACCCTTCCGGAGATTGAGGTCGGCCAGCAGCACGGTGGCCTCGATGTAACCGGGAGAAAGGGTCAGGGCTTGATTGAGCGACAGGATTGCTTTGGGGGCTTCGCCAGCGGTGACAGAGGCGAGCGCCAACTGGTAGTAGGCTTGCGGTGATTGCGGATAGATTTTGATCATTTTCTCCATTTCCGCCAGGGCCTTGTCGTTTTCGCCTTGGGCGAGTTTAAGTCGGGCGCTGAGGAGCAACGCTTCCGGGTGGGCGGGGTCGCGGGCCAGAACTTTGGCGATGAGAGCAGTGCTTTCAGGGTATTTTTTTTCCGCAGCGGTGAGTTCGGCGAGAAGAATCCATGCCGGCAGGTAGTCAGGAGTTTTGACGGTGATTTCTTGCAGTGCGTGGCGGGCGGTTTCGGGGTCGCCGGTTTGCAGTTTGAACTTGGCGTAGGCTAATTGTTGAGGCGAGTAGGGCCGGGCCAGTTCGCTCGCTCGTTTAAACGCAGACGCCGCGTTCGGGAGGTCGTTTTGCGTTCGATACCAAGTCCCCAGGGCCGCCTGGGCGGCGGCGGATTTTGGGTCTTGGACGAGGGCGTGTTTGAAAAGAATTTCAGCTTCCTTGGCGTGGTGTTGTTTGAACTCAAGGGCGCCCAGGGCGACCTGCACGGGGGTTCCGGTTGCAGCGGCGGGAGGCAGGCTTTGCAGTCGTTTTATAGCGGCGGCGACACCGTCAGGATTGTTCGCGGTGTCCGCCAGGAGGAGGGGGGCGTCCTGGTCCTGGGGGTTTCGATCAAGGATGAAATTGGCTTCTTCCTGGGCGGATTTATAGTTTCCGTTGGAGGCGAGCATCAGGCCCAGTTTGAGGCGCACCTCGAGATTTTCCGGTTGGAGTTCCTTGCCTTTGACGAGGAAGGGTATGACCCGCCCGAGGCGGCCCTGATCGGAATAAATCAAACCAAGCCGGGTGATGGCCTGGGGATTGAGGGGCTCAAGTTGGAGTACGTTCATGTACTCGATTTCCGCTTCGGTGTAGTGTCCGGAGCTGAAATTTGATTCAGCGTTTTTGAGGTGCCCTTCCTTCTTCGCTTGCCGTGAACAGCTGCAGCAAACGATGGCGAGGGAAGCTAGCGTGACGCGGGTGAGAAGGGAGGACATTAACTTTCGCATGTTAGGATGCTGGAGGAGGGGAGGTTTTGCCGCGCTGGTCGGATCGATAAAGGACGCGCAACAATAGAAAGAAAGGGATGAGCGATAGAACGAAAAAAATCGGACCGCCGTGGTGATGAATATAGGAGTCGATCATGTCCGGGCTGATGTGGACGCACAGTTCGCCGAGAGTGAAGATGCGGAATCCGTTGCGCAGAATCGCCAAGGGAATCACTGCGAGAGTGAGAACGGTACATTTCCATGGGGTGCGGAGAAAAAAATGGCCGGCGATCAGACTTGTGATGAACAGCGCGAGGCTCGAGTGAATGCCGCTGCATTCGGGCGCCACCTGGAGATTTATTCCCGGCAGCCTGAAGACCAGGTTGTCGTAGAAAACGGTGGTGCCAGTAAGACGAAAGAACGCGTAGGCCACATCAGCGGAGCCATGTTGGAGAAAAGTTTCCAAGGCGGATCGCACGACGACCGGAAACGGAATCATGAAGACGAGGAGGCCGAGGGGAAAGGCGATGGCGCGCAAGGTTGTGCGATCCACAAACCAACTGCAAAGGCCGATGAAAAAGAGCAGGAAAGAAGCGGTGAGCAGGGCGAGGGAATCTTCTGGGGCGAGAGGAACGGAGCCCGCGACCGCCACCTTATAGCCGGCGAATACGAGGACGCCCAATGAAAGAAAAGCTCCGGCGATTATTCGGTCGGGAGTCGAGCCGCCTCTAAATTCTGGTCGCTTCAACCAAATCAGATAAGCGCTGACGGCGGGAATCAGGACAATATGGGAGTAAAGGTCACTCTGCAGCGAGAACCTGATGAGCTGGTAGAGTGGGCGGCTAAAACAGGCGAGCAGCGCCAACGAAAAGATTCCGAGCCATGGCGACGGCGGCGGCCAAGGGGAGGGCAAACCGGTTTTAATTTTAGAACCGACGGAGGTTAAGGATTCGTTTTGCGGTTGCATGGGCACAAACAGGAGGAACCAGTCTGACTATTCCATCGGTCTCGGTGATCAGAACTGGGGCTGGCAACCCTATTGCTGGGTTGACCGTAGCTTTGCGCTAAATCGATGAGGCGGTCGGGTGAAGAAAGAATGGCCGGAAATTGATCGGGGGATTCATGCAGTTGCGCTAATAAAGCGCAACTATTTGCCCCGAAATAGTGCAGCTAAGGTGGGAATCGATTCAGCAGGAGATGCCGTTCCGTTTTGGATTGGTCGGATCGATTTTTCAGAAGCCGTGAAGTTTCTTTAAGAGAGGCGACTTCCGGATGCAGTGGTGGGTGCATTTCAGCCTTTAATCTTGCGAGCGCTCCCGGCCGGTATTTTATTAAAAACGTCCAACCTATTATCGATCGTCGCGGGACCCTTCTATGAATTCAGCCTCCCTTAATTCCGTCTTCAGGAAATCAATGCTTATGGGCAATTGGAAATTGTCTCGTTTCGCTCCGGTCACGCTGGGTCTATCCGCAGTCCTGATGCTGTTGGCGGGCTGTGAATCAACGGCTCCAGCGGTCGCAGCAAAGTCAGGCGCTCCGGTGGCCACAATGCGTGAAACTGCTCCAGTTGAGCCGGCGGCAATCCCAGTCCAGTCAATGGAAGGAGCCGGAAGACTCCCTGATGTTATTACGATTCGTGAGGGTGACGTGCTCAAAATCGCGTTCCCTGGCACGCCGCAGTTGGACACGAATCAGCAGGTGCGCACGGATGGCGTTATCACGCTGGATATCGTGGGTGAGGTTAAAGTCGTCGGGCAGAGTCCAAAAGAGTTGGAAAAGACGCTGTCGAAAATGTATGCCACGCAATTGAGGTCGAGTGAGGTGACCGTGGTGATCGTGTCCTCTACCTTTGAGGTTTATATCACCGGCGCAGTCTTAAGGCCGGGAAAGATCACCACCAACAAGCCGATCACCGCGTTCCAAGCGATTATGGAGGCCGGTTACGATCCCGTTAACTCAAATTTGGAGAAGGTTACGTTGATCCGGCAAGCGGATCGGAGCAAATACACCTATATCTCGCTCAATCTCCAATTAGTGTTGGAAGGAAAAGACACCGAGCCGTTTTATTTAAAACCGTCTGACACGCTGCAAGTACCGAAAAAGATTTCGATTTTCTAGGGGGGGCGACAAGGCGACGGCCTGATTCAATGGTAGCCGAAGCCGTTGACCTCACCTAAGTGTAGGGCCGTCGGAAGCAACGACCCTACAGTTCGGATTCTTCTCAGTCAGGCCCGGGGTCAGCACCTCCGGCTACTGTTTAATTCAAAACAAAGCGCGCTAGTTTATATGAGTAGGCCGATCCGAGCTCAAAAGCTCGCGCTCAACTCCAGTCCGTACTGTGTCGCATTGTACCGGTAAAATGCGTCGTTCGAAGAATTCTTGGACGACTGATAGGTGGCGGCCAAAGACCAGTATTTATATAATTGGACCGCGAGTGAGGAGCGGAACATTTTCACATCGTCCGAACGACCGGCCAGTGTGCTACCGACTCCCGCGACATATTTCGTTGAGATCTGATTGTACGCCAGATTCAGGAGTAGCTTGCCGAGCAGTCGTTGACCGAGCGAAACGCCCCAACTATTGCTGTCGGTTACGGAGTCGGCGGAAAAAGAAGTTGTTACAGTGCGAGATTCGGTGATCGAGATTTTCGTCTGATCAAATGGCAACCAGGCCAGCGTGGCGTCCAACACGGGATACCACTGATTTTTTTCAACCGTGGATAGTAAATGCCAATTTTGCCAGCCACCATCGAGTGAGAGCTGGATCTTGTCCGTCGGCCGCCATCCGATGCTGCCTAGATAGCTGAGGAAATAGGTATTGGGTTGCGCGGGGATGTCGTTGTAGCCGAACCCGAGGCCGAGGCCGGCGTCGACCTTGGGTGAAATTGCACCGCGGAACCAATGTTGGGTTTCCCAATCGCGGGTGCTGGTTAAATTTTGCGTGTCGGTGGCCGTCATGCTCACGGTGCCGTGATAATGCATGACATTGCCGAAATTGTGGTCAGCGGACAGACCGTTGGCCCAAGAGGTCTGTTTAGTCTGTTTGGCCGTCTCGAGCAGGAAGTTGGTCGTTTTCGAGTAACTTTCGGTCAGTTGGAGGTCGAGTTCGGGAGATTTATTGGCCCCGACAAGGCGGGCAAATTGGCTGGTCGATTTTTCCAGTTGGTCCGAACTGTAATTCATCCAGGAAGCGGTGTAATCGGCGCTCCAGTGTGAGCCAAGGTCAGCGGCTAATCCCGGAGCAAAAGTGAAAATGTTACTGGCCACCCGGGTTCCGGATTGGGTCGGTAAACCGTCAGCATGAAGATAGCTGGTTGAGAGGTGGGGCCGGAGCTTAAATTCACCTGCGGTCACTAGCTCTCCGGTGGGGAAATCCTGAAAATTTGCGGCTAAAGGTGAGGTGTCGGGAGCGGCGGGCCGCATGACGGGAGCAACCAACGGTTGTTCAGGCGCAGGTGGCATGAGCTGTTGAGCGTTGACGCTGGCCGTTAGCAAAAGGGCGGCGATTGCCATGGTCCAGCGCGGAGTGGATTGATGATGCGCCAATGACGATTGGGCCATGCTGGTTTTTGGAGTCGATGAAGTATTCATAAGCTTGGCCAGGTGCCGTAGGTTTTCACGAATGAGGTGCGAAAGGTTCGAGATTCGTATGTCGGTTGGAGCGGAAGCTGTCAACGTTTGGCCATAGGGTTAATCCAAGCCGACGCGGGATCGGGCTGGGCCTTGCCGATGGCGCTTTTTACCTCAATCGATATTGTCTTTGACCGCATAAAACCAATCGCCATACCGATACCGGCTCGACCCCATGATTGAAATGCTCCTTGGCGGCGAAAGAAGGGGTTTCTTACTCATTCCGTTCAACGGCTGGAGCATTTGAGGTTCGACCGGAATTTAGCAAAAGTTCGAAAAGGTAACCGATGGTTTCCTTGATTAAATCGAGTGAGCGTTCGCTCGATTGCCACCACGGCCCTTGCAGAAAGCCGGGGGGAATCCAGGAAACGACCCCAACTTGAATGGACGACGGCATGGCCTTGGCGAAAACCAACCGGCTGCGCCGGGCGTGTGCGCCCAAGGTGAAGACGTTGAGACTGGCGGGATGAAGCTGGTGCTTTTCCAGTGCTTGTCGGACAAACGCAGCCGACTCAAAGGTGCGATGGTTTCCTGAATTGGTGGCGGGGGCCGCAATCACTTGTTTACTGGGGATGCCTAGGCTGATCAGAACGCGACTCGCTTCCGTCGCGAAATTCCACCGCTCTGCTTCCCACCGGCTGTTCGTCGGGCCTCCCGCCGTGATAATATAACGGTAATGACCCTGTTCGAATTCGGTTTTCGCCGCTCGGGCACCTTCAATCCCGATCCATCCTTCCAGCACGAGTCCATCGGCCGGGTAGCGTTCGGTTAGACAGAAAAAAGATTCTCCTTTGAAGCACCACCAAAACAAAGGAGTGCCGGCCAAAAGGAGGAGGCAAGCCAGGCCAGCCAAGGTGGGGACAGGGACTAGGCGATTTTTAAACAGCGAGATTTTCATGCGGCGAGAGCGGCGGCAGAGTTTGGTGGCTAACAATCTGGAGCTGGACACACCTCACGATTTGCCCGCGGGTTCAAGGTGCATCGCCGTGAGGGTGAAAATCGGACCGCTAGCGAATCGGCCTGCGAAGCGGGTGCGACTTAGTTTTTCGATGACGAGGGGTTGAAGGCAGGTGAGCAAAAATTCGCCGGTCTCAAGCGAAACCGTGACGTCGGCCTCATGAAAACCAACCCACTGGCCGGTAAGTGGGTATTGTAGTTTGTAGAACGATTCTTTCGCGCAAAAAATGAGCGTGGCCCAGCGGGCTTGTTGCTCACGGTTTTTTTCCGAAAGCCATTTGATCTCAGTTGGGTTGAACAGGCTCTCCCACAGTGCTTCTTTCACCGCCTCGGTTGGTTCAAGATCCAGTCCCAAGCCGAGGATTTTTTCTTGTCGCGCGACCACCGCAACCGCGAGCCCGGCTGTGTGGGTGATGCTGCCGACGATGCCGTCGGGCCAACGCGGATTGCGATTCTCGCCGACGGCAATAACCGCGTCTGATACGTCAAGTCTTGACAAAGCGGTTGCCGCTGCGGCGCGGCCGGCGGAGAATTCCCGTTGGCGTTTTTCAATCGCCCGGTTGAGCGCGGCGTCATTGGGGGGAGGCAGTAGGATATCCGGCGAATCATAGCGTTGAACCGCTAGAGCGCACTGGGGAGGAAAAAGAGCGGGACCAACCCGCTCAAGCCACTGCTGACTTAGCGCCATGTCGTCTTCGCCCGCGTGGTGTGATGGCGCGGCTTTATTGATAGGCGGGTGCATGAGATAAATCCAAAACCCGGATAGGTCGTTAGGCCGCCGCTCTCTCAGTGCTTCGCTGGCGCGCTGGATCGGTGATCGCAAAGCAGGACTTTGTCCTGGGTGGTGAGGGGCGCGGCCCGTCGGAATTCCCGCACGAAGCGTTGGTGAACCAATTCCGTGGAAAGAATTCCGGCGACCGCCATGTCGTCGGTTTCCCCCAGGGGCTGTCCTTGATCAATTTTCGACACTAATTTTTCCACGGCGAGTGGATTGAACAGACCGGAATTCCGCAACGCGCCGGCGGAGAGTAATTCGCGGACATACGGGGCCTCGTGTTGATTGAAAAAGCTGCGGTGGATCGGGGCCCGGTACGGTTTTTTCGGCCGGTTCCAAATGTCGGCTGGCAGGAGCGAACTCCCGAGTTTTCGCAGTAAATATTTATCGCGCAAGCCGCGCAGTCGGAGATTGGCGGGAAGCCGGCCGCAAAATTCGGAGAGGCGATAATCAAGAAAGGGAAACCTTCCTTCGACGGAGTGAGCCATGGCCACCCGGTCGCCTTGCGAACAGAGCAGATACGGACTCATGAACGAGGCGATTTCCAGGTACTGCGCCCGTTCCAATAGATTCCATCGGGCGAAGTTTTTCGGGAGCGGGACGGAATCGAGCAGCGGCTTCGTGCCTTGCTGAATCCGTTCGTGCAGTGCCTTCGAAAAGAAACGCTGCGTGCGGCGGGTATTCCGCCAGCGGATCGCGTGCGAATAGTCCGGTGCGTTCGTCTCGGTCAGACGATCGCCGAAAAAAGCGGCGAGGAAGTGCGGGCCGATTTTGGCGAGACTTTGCAGATCAGGATAGATGCGCTGCAGCAGTTGCGGCCGGCGCGTCGAGTTTGGTTCCCGGGCCCAGAAGGCTCGGATTCGCGCTTCCTTGAAGATATCGTAGCCGGCGAAAAATTCATCGGCACCTTCTCCAGTTAATACGACTTTGTAGCGTGAGCGATGGACGAGCTGCGCGAGGAGATACATGGGCGCGGGAGCGGTCCGCAGCAGTGGCGTCTCGCAATGCCAGACGACCTCGGGGAAAACCGCGCCGATATCCGCGTGACTGGCCTCGACCACTTGGTGGTCGGTGCCGAGGTAACGGGCCATGCGGCGTTGGTGTTCGCTTTCGTCGAACGCCGAATCGGTGAACGCGATGGAAAAAGTGTCGATCTTGCCGCTGGCATACCGGCGCATCAGCGCGGCGATAATCGATGAATCGAGCCCGCCGCTGAGGTAGGCTCCGACGGGCACATCGGCCATCAGTCGCAGCCGGGTCGCGTCGGCCAACAGACCGGAAAGTTCCTCCAACCAGTCCTGCTCGGAGCGTTGCGCGTCGCTCGAACTTGGTCCGTCGAACGAGGCCTGCCAGTAGCGTTCGAGTTGCATGCCGTGGCGCGAAACGATCGCGAAGTGGCCGGGCGGAAGCTGGCTGACTTGTTGAAAAGGGGTGCGCGGTGGCAGGCAGGACCACCCCGTGAAAATCTGATCGAGCGCCAGCGGATCCAGTTCCAGTCGGACCGCCGGGTGCGCGGCCAACGCTTTTATTTCGGAACCGAAGAGCAGCACGTTTTCATCTTTCCAATAAAACAGCGGGCGCACGCCGAGCCGGTCGCGGGCGAGGAAAAGCGATTGTTTCAACGAATCCCAAATCGCGACCGCGAACTGGCCGTTGAGGCGGTTGAGGCCCGCGGGTCCTTCCTGTTCGAACAGGTGCAAAAAGACCTCCGTATCCGAGTGCGTGCTAAAACGGTGGCCGGCTTTTTCCAATTCGGACCTGAGCTCCGCGTGATTAAAAATTTCACCGTTGTAGACGATCCAGTAACGTCCGTCCTCCGTGGTGATCGGTTGCTGGCCGCCGGCGAGGTCGACAATGCTGAGCCGGGCGTTGCCCAACCCAATCTGATCATCGAGGTAAATGCCGAATTCGTCCGGGCCACGATGCCGGATTTGGCCCAGCATGGACCGCAGCAAGGATTCGCCGGGAGGCGATCCTTCACGTAAATTGAGACATCCGGCGATACCGCACATACCGATGAAAAATACTGCATCGCCGCCTGATGCAATCGCGATCAGGAGTGCAGCCCGAAGATGACTTCCTTGAGCCAGGCCAAAAAATCTTTTGGCACCCAGATCAAGCCCTGGCGGCTCAGCCACCAGCGGTCGGCCGGATAATTATTTTTCGGAATGGAGATAATGCCGATCGGCATTTGAGCGCCAAATGCGTGTTGGTAGGCCACCCACGTTTCGCGTGCGTGGGGGCCGGCGGTGATGATGTTGATGCCCCTCGGCTTGAGCCCGAGGGTGGCGATCTTTTCCCGCACGGCATCGGCCATTTTGGCCGTTCGACGCCAGCGGGCAAACGGGGCCGGACTGGTGACAATCGCGTCGTGCGGTACACCTAGCTCTGCCAAGCGAGCCGCCGTGCGCACGGGCTCGGGCACCACCGGGTTTTTTTCCGCCGCCGGATCGTTCAACAGTCCGGAAACGAAAAACAGCGAGTATTTGCCGCCCCGAAATTCCTGGCTGGCAGGAGGCAGCATGTAGTCCGGAATCCACCCTTCCACGACCAAAATGTCGGCATCGACGCGTTTGGTGACGGCCAGAAAAGGATGGGCCAATAAAATGAAAGCGATCAGCGCAGCGATTACGATTCCGAGGGTGGCGATGAGCCACCGTGATCGTCGGCGTCGCGGCATCGGTTGAGCGGATTTTTCGTTCATTGCGAATGGGCGGACCGTATTCTCGGGAGCGCGGTGGCCGGATGGCCTCTCACGTGAGATCGGTTTTCTTGATTTTCCCGGTCGAGGTTTTTGGCAGCTCGGTGCAAAATTCGACGAGTTTCGGCACCATGTAATCCTCTAGATTTGCCCGGCAGTGCGCGAGAATTTGTTTTTCCGTGAGCGTCGGGTCGGTGGTCACTACAAACGCTTTGATTGCCTGGCCGAGTACCGGGTCGGCAATGCCGATGACGGCGACTTCGCGGACGCTCGCGATGCCGTGGATCGTGCTTTCGACTTCCTTGGGTGCGACTTTTTCTCCCCGGCTTTTGATGATGTCGTCCTTGCGGCTGACAAAATAGAAGAACCCTTCCGCATCGGTGCGGAAAAGATCGTTGGTGTAGCAGAAGCGATCGCCGGTTGCGGGGTCGATGCGGTAACGTTTGGCGGTGAGCTCCGGGGCTTCCCAGTAACCGCGCATGACATGCCGGCCACGCACCACCAGTTCCCCGATTTCACCGGGGGCGAGTCGCTGGCCGGATTCATTTTCGATCCAGGCTTCGGTGCCGGGAATGGGGCGGCCCACGGAACCGGGCCGCCGATCAAGTTCCGCCGGCGGGAGGTAAAGCGTGCGCTTGGTTTCGGTCAGGCCGTACATCGAAAACATCGTGACGTGCGGAAATTTTTTGCGCAGCGCCTCGATGTGACTCACCGGCAAAGCGGCCGCCGTGTTGGTCAGATAACGCAGACTTGAGAGGTCAAAGGCCGACAAATCCATCGGCAGCAGCAATGCGTATAAAGTAGGCACGCCGGGGAATCCCGTGACCTTTTCCTGTTCGATCCGCTTGAGGATTGCCGCAGGGTAGGCGAATGATCGTTCGAGCACGAGGGTGCCGCCAAATTTAAACGTCATCAACAATTGGTAGAGACCGTAGTCGAACGAAAGCGGCAGGAGATTAATGACGACGTCACGCTCTCCATTTTCGAGGTACTCAATAATTGAACTGGCGGCAAAAACGACGTTGCTGTGGTCGCTCATCACGCCCTTCGGGTCGCCCGTGGTGCCGGAGGTGTAGATCAGGCAGGCGAGGTCGAGGTCGATGTTTTCGCGCACGGGCCGCGTGGCGGGATATTGCGCGGCGATCTGTTGAAAGCTGAGGCAGCGGACAGGACCGCTGATAGGCGTGGCGGGAGCGGGCCCACAAAGGATGCAGCCGCGCAGGGAGGGGACCGTGAGATTGGTTTCGCCGACGAGACCCGTTAGATCGGCGCGGGCGTCGGCGATCAGGACGGTCGCGCGACAATTCGCCAAAATGTAGAGGAGTTTGTCGTGCTTCGTCGTCGGGTTGATCACGACGAACACGGCTCCGGTTTTCAAGATGCCGAAAATGCCCGTGACGGTTTCGACTGAGTTTTGGAGGAAGATCGCGACCCGGTCGCCCCGCTTCACTCCGAGATCGAACAAGGCATGCGCCACGCGATCGGCGATCTGATCGACTTCGTGATAAGTCAGTCGCTGTCCATCACACACCAGCGCGATTTTTCCCGGCAGGCGGTCCGCGCTTTGTTCGAGGAAATCGCGAACGAGTGTGGCGTGGCGACTGGGGGTGGCGACGGTGTGACCCATAATCGAAATAAGGCGCTCGGGGAATTAGCGCGTCGGCGGCACCCGAGCTCAGGCCCGCTTGGTCGCCAGAAAATTAGCGATGGAGTCGATGGAGTCGAGGTTGTCGGGAACCAACTCCTCGTCCTTGACCTTAATGCTGTAGGTCCGCTCAAGGTGGGCCACGAGTTCGAGGACTCCGGTGGAATCGACAATCCCTTGTTCGAGAAAGGACGTCTCGTTGGTGAGACCGGCGTCCTGGCCGAAAAGGAAAGTTTCAACAACGAAGTTGCGGATGTCTCGTTTGGTATCGCTCATTTTCTACTGCGGGATTGCTCGATTTTTGACTGGGTGTCACGCCAAAGTCGAAATTTCGGAAACGTCGTCCACGAGGGCCGGTTTGAGGTGGAGGTAATGGGTGGTGGCCCGCTTGCGATCAATGTCAGCCCAGACGCGATCCACCGTGACGGCATCCAGTTGCGCGGCGGTCGCTACGGTTTCGGCAGCGAGGCCATGGTTTTTACCGTACAGGCAGAGGTCCATCTGATGGTAGGGCAGGGGGAAATAGAATTCGTCCTGCCCTTGCGGTAGGGAGTAGGTGTCGGTGGTCGGAGGGCGTTGGCGAATATTCAGTGGGACTCCAAGGTATTCGGCCAGTCGGTAAACCTGGGTTTTGTAGAGATGGGCGATCGGTTTGACGTCGGCCGAACCGTCGCCGTTCTTCACGAAAAACCCCTGATCGTATTCCAGCCGATTGGGCGTTCCTGCGACCGCGAAGTTCAGTCGGTCGGCGTGATAGTATTCGAGCATCTTACGCGTGCGTTGCTTGAAATTAGTCGCAGCCACAATCTCCAGATAGGCTTGCAGTGATAACCGCGCCGTCACGTTTCGTCCATCGGGGGCTTGTCCGATCAAACTGAAATAGCTGAACGTGTGCGCTCCGCCGGTGGCATGAATAACCACTTTGGATTTCCAGGAACTGTCGAAATCGGGAATGACCTGACGGGCTGCCGTAACATAGCGTCGAAAGAAACCCGCCGCCTCGAGCAAAGGGGTAATGTCTTCCAGTTCGCTGGGGATTTTTAGCCAGTCGGCCACGCTTCGACTGAGAACCAGAGTGGCGTCCTCCGATTGGCATTCGGGCATGTGCAAACCGAAGACTCGCTCCGCTCCAACGGCTCGAACCGCAAGTGCCGCCGTGACGGTGCTATCGATGCCACCGGATAACCCGAGCACGAGGCCGCGGCGCCGATTTTTTTGGAGGTAGGTGCGAAGAGACGCGGCGATCCGTTCGGTTTCGGCAGCGCAATCGATGGCCAGAAGATCGGAAGCAGGCTTGTCAGAATTCACGGAAGGACGCTAACGGTGGGCAATCGGTGGACAACTCAATTGCTGACGACTGGACGGTTATTTGGTCCCGGAGGGGATGGCTTGGGCGTGTTCCAAAATAGAAGAAGTTGATTTTCCGGACTGTAGGAGGGGTTTTATGCCCCGAATCCGAAATCTCATCGCGAGCGAAGGACGCCGTTGCTGGCTGCTGCCAGCCCGGTGTGCCCTGTTAACGCCCGCTGTCGTTTCAGGGATCGTCCACCGGCCTTCGCCCGGGCGATTGTCCTGGCCGTCGCCAGGCAAATCGAGGCGTAAAGCCCCTCCTACAGCTTTCGCGAATTTAGTTTCCTCGGTTGAGCGTAGGATCCTGTCCGGTGAGCGCGACAGACAGAGCCCACAACTGCGTGGCGGCAACTGCGTCATAAGCGGCGGGGCAGGCGCGGATTTGTTGTCGCTCTCGGAAATACGTCCCTGAGGCGTTGGTTGGCAAATTCGGCGCTGAAGCCAAATAAATGAGAGTGTCCGCACCTTGAGCCGAACTGATCAACTCGCGTCGTCGGCCATGATAAATCAGGTGTTTGAGCCACGGCAGCAGTCCGTTGTTGCGCGCAAATCGCGTGGCGACGACGCCGGGATCGACGGCGAGGGAAGTGATGGCGGTGCCGTGAAGACGCCGCGCGAGTTCGAAAGCGAAGAGCAAGTTGGCCAGCTTCGATTTCGCGTAGGCCTGTTTGCGATCGAAATCGTGAGCTTGAAATTGCCAGTATTCATCGAGCCTGGCTTGAGCGGCCGCGCTGGATGATACCGTGATGATGCGGGCCGACGGAGCGGCGGCGAGGCGGTCGAGGAGCAAGCCCGTCAGGAGAAAATGCCCAAGGTGATTGGTGGCAAAAGTTCGTTCGAAACCGTCTGGTGTGATTGCATGGGTGTCGAAGCGCGCGCCAGCGTTATTGACGAGGACGTTGATGATCGGACAACGCTCTAGGATTTGATTCGCCGCAATCCGTACTTGTGTAAGCGAAGACAAGTCGGCCTCGATAAACTCGCAGCGGGAGGTGGCGGTGGTGAGGCGTCGTGCGAGTGCGCTGCCCGTTGCGCGATTGCGCGAAACCAGTAGAATGCTTGCGCCCAATCGCACTAGCGCCAGGGCCGTTT
>JANYFP010000104.1 GCA_025362555.1 Verrucomicrobiota bacterium | reverse complement strand
CTCACCCAACGGGCCAAAGAAGGGGTAAAAGTCCGTCTGCTGCTCGACTCTTTGGGTTGCTTCATGAGCAGTGGAAGATTTTGCGATCCGCTGCGCGAAGCGGGCGGAGAAGTCATGAAATTCATGCCAGTGCTGCCGATTCAGACCCGCGGGTCGGCGAATCTGCGCAATCACCGTAAGATCGCGATTTTTGATCACCGCGTGGCCGCTCTCGGAGGGCGCAATCTCGCCATCGAATATATGGGCCCCACTCCGTTGAAGCGACGCTGGCGTGATTTCGGCGCGATCGTCGAAGGACCCGCCGCGAGTCTGCTCAACGAAATTTTTCTGGCCGATTGGGCCTTTGCCAGCGGTCAGTCGGTCAGCCAATTGAACCTGGAGCGTCAGGTCGAGCTTCCGGCTACGGCAGGTGACAGTGAGGTTCAAATCGCCGCCAGCGGGCCCGACGTCGCCGGTGAACCGCTGTACGAAGGGATTCTTTCCCTTGTGCAGCAGGCGGAACGCAGTGTCTGGATTTGCACCCCGTATTTCATCCCCGACGAAGTTCTATTCAGATCATTACTCGTGCAGGCCCGGGCCGGAACTGACGTGCGGATTGTGGTACCGGCGCGTTCGAATCACCGCATCACCGACGTTGCGCGGCGTTACTACTTGCGCGAATTGCACGCCGCCGGAGCGAAGATCCTGCTTTACGGCCCGGGCATGAGCCACGCCAAAATGCTCTTGGTGGACGAACGCATTGGGATGATGGGATCGGCCAATATGGATCTGCGCAGTCTCTTTGTGAATTTCGAAGTCGGCATGGTGACCTACTCCCCGCACGAAGCCAAAGCGATGTCGCACTGGATGCACGAAGTATTCGGGCAATCCAAACCGATGAAACCGCCACTCAAAGAGCGCGGGTTATTCGCAAAAATCGGAGAAGAGATCGCCCGATTAATTGCGCCACTGCTCTAATATTTCTGCGGCCGTTGACGACTCAACGGTGCCTCACAAACAGGTATAGGCGGGCTACCGGAACGGTTCCCAGTTGGAGTAATATTTCTTACCCGCAAGCCGTAGAAGGTCGGGCGCAAAGCCCGACCTTACTGCCGAAACAGAGAGCTACGATTAGGCCGCCGCCGGGGCCAATTCCAGCAGCTTGAGAGCTTGCTGAACTTCGCGACGGATCTCAGCCAACGCCGCCTTTGCTTCTTCAAATTGCGCGGTTGCGCGCTCGGTGTACTCAACTTTCAGCGCACCAGCCTTGTCAGCGTACTGCGCCTTGACGATCGCCCAACGTTCGCCCAGCTGGTGGAGTTTCGCATCGGACGCCTGCAAGAGCTCACGAACGCGAGCATTCAGCACGGTTTTGTTGCACGCTAAGCGGGCGTTCAAACGCCGGCGGGTATCCGCCAATTGGGAAAGCAAAATTTTATCTTCCGGTACGCGGCGCAGGCCGTCCACGAGATGAAGTTTTTCGAGCGTCCAGATGGACCACTTCGTCGGATCCCACTGCCACCATTTGATGCCGTTCCGGTAATCGTGCTGAAACTCGTGGTGATAATTATGGTAGCCTTCCCCGAAGGTGAAAATTGCCATGATCCAACTATCGCGAGCGCTGCAACGATCTGAATAAGGCTGTCCACCGATCGTGTGACAGAGCGAATTGATGAAAAAAGTCATATGCTGTACCGCAGTGACACGCGCCACGCCAGCGAGCAGAAAGCCGCCCAACGCCCCCATCCAACCGGAGTGCAAATACCCGAGGATTGCTGGCAGCACTAAGCCGAAACCTACTGCCGTCGTGACGTAAAACCGATCCTGGAGCATGACGAGGCGGTCCTTGCGCAAATCCTGAATATTATCGAGCGGGATCTCAGCATCGAGTTTGAACAAAATCCAACCCATGTGGGCATACCAAAAGCCCTGAGAAATATCATAGGGGTCATCCTCGTGATCCACATGCTTGTGGTGGCGCCGGTGATCTGAAACCCAGTGCATGGCACTATTTTCAAACGCTGCAGCTCCAAAAATTAACGTGACCAATCGAACCGGCCATTTGGCCTGAAAGGCGACGTGCGAAAAAAGGCGGTGATAGCCGAGCGTGATGCTCAGGCCCGTGCCTATGAAAAAGAAAAGAAACATCGAGAACTGAAACCAATCGATCCCGACGTACCATAGGTAAAGGGGGACCGCAGTGCAGGTAACGACAAAGGTGCCAATGAGGAACGCGCTATTGGTCCAATTGATTCGGGAAGCAGGGAGACGAAATGGCATAAGATTAGTTTGGTGTAATAATCGGTTTCTGCGAGCGGATATTTGGTGTTTTACAAACTTGTTCCCAATTTATTTTTGAACGCGCCTTTCACGAAATTCGAACGTTCCAGCCAAATTGGTCCAGCCTCACACCGAACGTTGAGCGATAAATGCCTTAATCGCCGCTTCTTCAGCGGGCAATCGATGTTTGACCACCGGGAGCGGCTTCAACGCCTCCAAGATCGGATGCACTGGCGAATAATCAATGGCCGCATGAATTGCGTCCGGGAATTTCGCGGGATGAGCCGTGGCCAACACGATACTCACTCGATCCGGGTTAAGTTCCTTGAAGGCACAGGCCGTGTGTGGATCGACGATATAGTTATAGCGTTGATGCACCCGGTGGATGATGCCCGTAATTTCCGCATCAGTCGCGCAACTGGAACTGAACGTCGACTTGTCAAAGTTTTCGAAACGATACGCGCCGGTCGACTTCAATTGCGCCATGACCGCCCGTACTTTTTCCGCATCGCAGTTAAGCTCATAGTACAGGAATCGCTCAAAGTTGGACGCCACCTGGATGTCCATCGACGGCGCGAGACTCGGCTGCACGTCACCGATGCGATACTCACCCGTGGTGAGGAGACGGTGAAGGATATCGTTCCGGTTCGTCGCAACTTTGAAACCACAAATCGGCACCCCCATTTCTCCCAGCAACCAACCCGCAAAGATATTGCCGAAGTTACCGGTCGGAACCACAAACTCCACTTGGGGCCGCTTCGCCTCCGGCAGCTGTAGCCACGCGTAGAGATAATAAACGCACTGCGCCAGGACACGCGCGAGATTGATGGAATTAACCGCCGACAAGTGATGCCGCTGGCTGAACTCGTGATCGCCAAAAATATTTTTAAGGACGCGTTGCGCATCATCAAAACTGCCATCCACCGCGATCGCATGAACATTGGCCGCGCCCGTACAGGTCATCTGCCTCTCTTGCAGCGGAGACACCCGGCCCTCTGGATAAAGAATGAAAACCGCCGTATTGGGTTTGCCCAACAGCCCATGAATTGCCGCCGCCCCGGTATCGCCGGAAGTCGCGCCGAGGACGTTGATCCCCTGCCCGCTCCGCTGGCACTGATACTCGTAGAGGTTGCCCAGCAATTGGAGCGCAAAATCCTTAAACGCCAACGTCGGTCCGTGGAATAATTCCAACACATACGTTTGCTCGTCCAGTTTTTGGAGCGGCGCAATGGCGGGATGGGTGAAGTGCGCGTACGAACGCTGCACGATCGGCCCCAAGATTTCTTCCGGAATATCGGTGGCGAATATCCCCAAGAATTCCGTGCACAACTGCGCATAGCTCAAATTCTGCCATGCCCTCAGGCGCGGCGTGATATCCGGCAATTGCTCCGGCAAAAATAGACCGCCGTCCGGCGCCAGTCCCACCGCGACCGCTTCGGAAAAGGTATGGGGCTTCGTTTGCCCGCGGGTAGAAATGAATTTCATGCTCGAACTGGCTGCTAACCGCAATCAGCGCGGTAAGCTCGGTGTACAAAAATGTGACGCGCCATTTTTTGCAGCTGTTGTGCGCTCGGTGGCAAAAATTCCGAGTTAATTTCCGAGACCAAACACATCGTGCGCCGCCTGCTGGGCTTGATCGGCCCGCGAGCGATCCACGGCCACGGTGATTTTAATCTCCGAGGTGCCGATGAGTTGGATGTTAATGCCGGCTTCGCCGAGTGCGGTGAACAGCGTCGCAGCGACCCCGGCGTGCGTCCGCATGCCGACTCCGACCACCGAAAGCTTGGCGATGTTATCGAACGCCTTGACCTCGCCGCCGCCCAATTTCTTGAGCACGTCGGGCAAGACCTTGACGGCATTCGCCGCATCGTCGCGCTGCACGGTGAAGGTCAGGTCAACACCGCCGGTGTGGGCGACGTTCTGCACAATCATGTCCACGTTGATGCTGGCATCCGCGAGGGCCTTGAAAATCGTGGCGGCCGACGATGGTTTGTCGGGCAAATTACTGATGACGACCTTGGCCTGGTCTTTGTCGAGTGCCACGCCGCGAACGACGACTTTTTCCATGTAGGCGACTTCTTCTTTCACGATAGTTCCTGGGTTGTGGTTAAAACTGCTGCGCACCTCGAAAACGACGCCGTATTTCTTGGCAAATTCGACGGAGCGCGACTGCATGACTTTTGAGCCGAGGCTCGCGAGCTCAAGCATCTCGTCGTAACTGATTTCCTCAATCTTCTTGGCGTTCTTCACGATGCGCGGATCGGCCGTATAAACGCCGTCCACGTCGGTATAAATTTCGCATTTGTCCGCCTTGCACGCGGCCGCCAGTGCGATGGCCGTAAGATCGGAACCGCCCCGCCCCAGCGTGGTAATCTGGCCTTCATCATTGATGCCTTGAAACCCGGCGACGATTACAACTTTACCGGCCTTCAAGTCCGCTAGAATCGGCTTGGGATTGATTTGCTGGATCTTGGCCTTCGTGAAAACGCGATCCGTCGAAATGCCGGCCTGCGCGCCCGTGTACGATACGGCCGGGATGCCGATCGCGTGCAGCGCCATCGCGGTCAACGCGATGGTTTCCTGCTCGCCGATCGCCAGCAGCATGTCCATTTCGCGCGTATCGGGCCGATCATTGATGGCCTTGGCGCGTGCAATCAATTCATTGGTCACACCGGAGCGGGCTGACACGACGATCACCAAGCTATGCCCTTCCTCGCGCGTCTTTTGGATGCGCTTGGCCACATTCTTGATGCGATCGACGTCACCCACCGACGTGCCGCCATATTTTTGAACAATAAGAGCCATGTTTCGAGCCCCGTTTAATGCCGTGCCCAAGCACTGCTTGGCAAGGCGCGAGTGCACCCCATGCGTCATAATCCAAACCCTGAACGACTTGAGTAGGTCAGCTTTGCGCCGGAGGCTTCTTCACAAAGCGGCTCTCCGTCCCATTCAACAGTCGTTTGATATTTTCGCGATGGCGAACGATCACAAAAAGCCCCAACGCCGTCGCCACCAGACTCAGCGCCATCGGCTTGCCCTGGATCCAACTCGCCGCCGGCACCGCGACTGCCGCCAATACAGAGCCGAGTGAAACGTACCGGGTGATAAAAAACGTGAGCGCCCACACCGCTGCGCCAATTAACGAAGCAATCGGAATCAGTACGACCAAGCCACCTGCGGCCGTCGCCACGCCCTTCCCTCCCTTGAACTTGGTGAACATCGAAAAGGAATGTCCGAGCACCGCCGCGATCACGCCGATCAAACCCATCAACAGCGTATCCGGTTCGCGCACAAACGGCAGCATCGGCCAGGATGCCGCCACCGCTCCCTTCACCGCATCCAACGCGAAGACGGTATTGCCCGCCTTCGCCCCGAGGACGCGTTTGACGTTGGTCGCACCTGGATTGCCGCTGCCGACTTTAAAAATATCCACGCCGTGCGCCCGTGCGACGAGGTAGCCGAAGGGCAGCGACCCGAGCAGATATCCAATAAAAGCGGAGCTCAGTATCCAGGCGTTTGGCATCAGAGGTTAACCACCACAGCCTGTTTGATGGCGCGATGACCGGTCAATTCCTTTAGCGCCGCGTCCGAAGGACGGCTGTCCAAATTCAGAATGCAAAGCGCCGTGCCACCCGCATTATTGCGGCTGAGTGACATCGCCGCGATATTCGCTTTCTCGCGGCCGAGCAACGTGCCGACCATGCCGATGATCCCGGGCTCGTCGTGATTCTCATAAATCAACAACGCACCGGACGGCGACGCTTCGACTTCGCGACCATTCAACGCCACGAGACGCGGGCTGTTCGCTTTGCCGAGCAACGTACCCGCCGCCGACAATGTCACACCGTCAGCCTGTACCGCCTCAACCAACACTAGATCCGTGTAATCGGCGTCGCTGTTCGACTTGATCGTTTCCACTTCCATACCCAATCGCTGCATGATCGTCGGCGCATTAATGAAATTCAGACTGTCGCCGCTGATGCGCTTCAGAAAACCGCGCTGAATCGCGCGTGTAACGGGGTTGGCATCGAGCTCAACAATCTTGCCCCAATACGTGATGCGCAGGCGCTCGACGCGACTCGTCGCGAGTTGCTGCACGAGAGTGCCCAGCTTGCCGCCAAGTTCGAGGTACGGCCCGATCACCTTCAATGTCGCCGCATCGAGCGACGGCATGTTCACCGCATTGCTGATAACGCCACCGTTCAACACATCGGCAATCTGCTCGGCAATTTCGATGCCGACCGCGTCCTGCGCCTCAGCCGTCGATGCACCCAAGTGCGGCGTCAACGTCACGCCGGGAAGTTTACGGAGCTCGCTGTCAACTGCGAGCGGCTCGTCTTCATAGACGTCGAGACCGGCCGCTGCGACCTGACCGGATTTCAAGCCGGCGATGAGCGCGGCCTCTTTAATAATGCCGCCACGAGCACAATTGAAGAGCCGCACGCCCTTCTTGCACTTCGCCAACGCCGCCTCGTCGATCATGTACTTGGTCTGATCCGTGAGTGGCATGTGCACCGTGATGTAGTCCGCCTGCGCGAGCAACTCGTCGAGCGTCACCGCCTCGACCTGCATCGCCTTCGCGCGAGTCGGAGACAAATACGGATCGTAAGCCAGCACGCGCATCCCGAAAGCCTGCGCGCGTTTCGCCACTTCCGTGCCGATGCGGCCCAGACCAACGACGCCGAGGGTTTTGCGGAAAAGCTCGATCCCGGAAAAACTTTTGCGATCCCACTGGCCGGCTTTCATCGAAGCCGCGGCCTGAGGCACCGGACGCGCTCCGCAAAGGATGTGCGTGAAAGTAAGTTCAGCCGTGGCAACCGTATTACCCAACGGCGTATTCATGACGATGACGCCGTGCTCGGTCGCCGCATCGACATCGACATTGTCCACACCAACGCCCGCGCGACCGACCACCTTTAAGAGTGGTGCCGCCGCGAAAACGTCTGCGCCGATCTTAGTTTCCGACCGCACCGCGATCGCGTGCACGTCCTTGACGAGTTCGAGAATTTTAGCCGGAGAAGAACCGTAAGCCTCCACCACTTCAAAGCCCGGCTGCTGACGCAGGTAGGCGACTCCCTTGGGTGAGATTTTATCGGCGACAAGAATTTTCATGAAGGTCGTCAAGAAGCAGACCTTGGCCCCAAAAGGCAACCCCACACAGTCAGTTTTATGACACTTAGGCTGAACTCCATCGCGAAAAACAAACTACAACCTAAGGGTTACTTCAGTTCGCCGTCTAAAACGTGGGAGCGAGCTTGCTCGCGACTCAGGATCAAAGCTGCCGCGCATACTCCCGCCCCTAAAAAATCTAATACTTCCGGCCCCGGCTATGCCATCATCGCCGGATAATCGGTATACCCGCGCAAATCCCCGCCATAAAATGTCGCCGGTACGGGTGGATTAAGGGGCGCTCCAAGCTGGAGCCGTCGCGGCAAATCCGGATTCGCAATAAACAGTTTCCCCCACGCGACCGCATCCACCTCACCCGCATCGAGCGCCGCCTGTGCAGTCTCAGTCGTGAAACCATCATTGCCAAAATAAACGCCACCGAACGCCCGCTTCAATATCGGCCCCAACCGCGGCGTTGCCAGCGATTCTCTCGCGCACAAAAACGCTATTTTCCGCCGGCCCAATTCTGTTGCCAGGTAACCAAAAGTCGCGGGCAGATTACTGTCGCCCATGCCATGTGAATCACCCCGCGGCGCCAGGTGGTAGCCAACCCGATCTGCGCCCCAAACCGCAATGACTGCATCGGTAATTTCGAGGGCCAGACGCGCCCGATTTTCAATCGTCCCACCGTAATCATCCGTCCGCAGATTCGATTTATCCTGAAGAAATTGATCGAGCAAATACCCATTGGCCCCGTGGATTTCGACCCCATCGAATCCCGCGCGCTTGGCGTTCTCCGCGCCTTTCTTAAACGCGGCCACCACTGCGGGAATTTCACTGCGCTCGAGCGCGCGAGGCGTGACAAACGCTTTCATCGGCCGAATCAAACTGACATGGCCGGTCGGTGCAATCGCACTGGACCCGACCGGCAGTGCCCCATTCAAATAAATCGGATCGGACACCCGGCCAACATGCCAGAGCTGCAAAAAAATCCGCCCGCCCGCCGCGTGAACCGCCGCCGTGATTTTCTTCCAGCCGACCACTTGCTCTTCCGACCAAATTCCTGGCGTGTCAGGATAACCCACGCCCATCGGGTCAACTGCGGTCGCTTCCGATAAAATCAATCCCGCCGCCGCGCGCTGCACATAATATTCGACCATGAGATCAGTCGGCACGCGGCCAGCCCCCGCACGACAACGGGTCAACGGCGCCATGATAATACGATTCGGCAACGTGAGCGCGCCGACACGGAGAGGATCTTGCAACGTAGGCATGGCCAGAGTGAATAATCATCCCCGCCCGCTTCGCAAATCGAAGGAGGGATATTTTCAATCCAACAAAATTGCCCGCAAACAACTCCGGCCAGATCATGGATTTTGTGGGCGGTGTGCCCACAAAAGGAACGCGACTCATTCACGCAACGTCGCGAGCGATTTTAGGGCCAGGATCAGAGTGATATCCCCGGCGCATGCTTCGGCGATTTAATCAAATCAGCGCCAGCAAACGACACCTGCAAATCCTTCTCACCGAAAGGGAGGAGCTTGCTTGCAAGTTCCTACCCCGACCAAGCCGAATCCCACCGCGGCGGGATTCGAAGTATTGCGGCCATTGCGAATCGAATTACCCCAACACTTTTTCCCAGCGCTTAAATTGCCGCGCGACCTGCGCCGGACCGGGCATTCCGGTGCCTTTGCGACGCGCCATGGCCTTGGACAAATTAAACGAATCCACCCAATCCGCCTTGAACGCCGGATTAATCGTCTGCACGTCGGCAAACGTCAGTTGGTCGAGCGGGAGCGATTTCTGTTCAGCGAGTTTGACGACCGCGCCGACCGCATGATGCGCCTCGCGGAACGCCACGCCATTGCGCACCAGATAATCCGCGAGATCCGTCGCGAGCAGCGCCGGATCGGCGACCGCCGCCGCGCACTTTTCCCGATGCAACTCCACCCCGGCGAAAGTCCCCGCGAGCACTTCGAGCGAGATCGCCGTCTGATCATGGCTGTCGAACACCGGCGGTTTATCTTCCTGCAAATCGCGATTGTAGGTCAGCGGCAGCCCCTTCACGAGCACGAGCAACGTGTGCAGGTTGCCTTGGAGTCGCGCAGATTTACCGCGCAATAATTCCATCGAATCCGGATTTTTCTTCTGCGGCATCAGACTTGAGCCCGTGCAGAACGCATCCGGCAACTCGACGAATTTGAATTCCTGGCTCGCCCACAAAATCAGGTCCTCCGCCATCCGGGAAAAATGCACCCCGGTGAGCGCGCAGGCCGAGGCAAACTCGATGAAGAGATCGCGGTCGCTCACGGCGTCCATGCTATTTTGGGTGACGCGCGGCCGGCCCTTGGCGTCGACAAAACCGAGCGTCTTCGCCGTGAACTCGCGGTCGATAGGCAGCGTGGTACCGGCAATGGCACCGGAACCGAGTGGGCACCAGTTGGCGTGATCTGCCACGACCGAAAAACGCTCGGCATCGCGCTGCAGCATTTCGAGGTAGGCGAAAAGATGGTGGGCGAGAAACACCGGCTGCGCCCGCTGGAGATGCGTGTAACCAGGAATCAACACGTCACGATTTTTTTCCGCGAGAGACAAAATCGCGCGCTGTGCGCCGTCGATTTTTTGGATGAGATCCGTGCAAGCGGCCTTAAAATAGAGCCGCATGTCCGTCGCAACTTGATCATTGCGGCTGCGCGCGGTGTGTAATTTGGCGGCGGCGGGCACGAGTTTCGTGAGCGCCTGCTCGATGTTCATGTGCACATCCTCGAGCTTCGTCTCCCACTTGAATTTTCCGGCAACGATTGTGGCGAGGATGGTATCGAGCCCCGCGTGGATCGCGTCGCGTTCCGCGGACGTGATGAGGCCGACGTGCGCAAGCATCGCCGAGTGGGCTTTGCTACCCTGAATATCAAACGGGGCGAGCCGGCGGTCAAAGGAGACCGATTCGCTGAAACGCAGCATCAGCTCAGCGGTTCCCGCCGAGAAACGTCCACCCCAGGTTGCTTGCGCTTGCTTTGCCATAGACGGTCAAGCAACGACCCGACGCGGTTCTTGGCAACGAGGAAATAAGGCCGGGGGCACGGTTAAAACTTACAGTTTGCCCACGTCCCGGCGGCGCACATCGTATCGCCATGCGACTGCCCACCCTCTCACTTTGTATTTTGCTGTGGGCCGTCGCGTCGTTGCGGTCGGAAATTATTCCCGCCCCCGTGCCGACCCCGTGGGACCATGTCACCATTGCCCCGATGAAGACCTCAATCTACGTCGGCAGCGTAAAATTGATCACGGGAGTCTTTGCACGGCAGGATTCGACGTTGAGCGCCACTTACGAGGCCAGTGTCGTCCCCTGGTTTTTCTGGAGTGAAACCGGCCGGATCAGTATCACGCTTGATGACGCCGTGCTGGCCAAACTGGCCAAGGGCGAGACGGCGGAATTTACGGGCTACGGCGCGAATCAGAAAAACAAACCGCGCAAAGTGACGGGACGCGCCCAACCCGCTGACATCAACTCCGGAAAAATCAAAGTACGCGTGATGGCCGATGGCATTGAGCTGATTTTCAACGGGACTTATCAGTTCGGCGGATAGTAAATCCGAACTGATCACCACGCTGGAACAGGACTTTTAGTGAGGAGGAAGAAGATGCCGCAGTCGGTTGCTCAACTCTAAGAGTGGGCAGTGTCTGCGAAATAATTGTGGTGTAGCGGCAGGCCTCTGTGCCTGCCGGCTCCGGAGTGCGAGCAAGCTCGCTGGCCTACCCCTTTAACTAGCTCATCAACCTGACCCAATCGCACAGGCACGAAGCCCTGTGACTACTCGATTCACGGACTTATTTCGCAGACACGGCCACTTCACAGGCTCCAATGAAATATTAAAGATAACAGCCCCCGTCACATCGTTATCCGTTAACGATGTTCAGGAGAATTTTCTGATTCGTGCCGCGACATCCGAGCGAAGACGATCGATGTGGCCGAGAATATATTCCTCGGGCGATAGAGTGTCGTCCTGCACGAGCGGAGTAAGATCGACCGCCCACGTCAGGGCCGTGGCCCGGTCGGTGGCGTGTGACGTATAAAAAGTGGCGTTAGCCAGCCGGCGGCCGGCGGTCGCTAGATCGTAGCGTTTTCCGCCGGTGATTTGTGATTCGAAAACCGCGACCAGCTTCGTGGCGAGCGAGGGATTGAAGGACACGTCGAGCACCTGTTTATCCGCATCGATCAACCAATCGAGATCGCGCCACACTTCACAGCCGTACACCTGTTTGGGGCGCTCGGCTTTCGGTCGCGCCCGCAATGCCTCGAGACTGCGCAGCAAAACCGCAATATGTGTGTCATGTTTATCCGCGGGATTATGGAGATAAACCGTGTGTGCCGAGGTCGCGGAAAGGATCGCAGTCAGATCAGTGCGGACGTCCACCGATTTGGCGCTCTTCACGATCGTGCTCGGATGCGCGAGTTGCATGACCAGTGAAAACTTCCCAATTTCAGCAGCTGAACGCTGTTCCTCGCGGCGCACGGCTTTCATTTCTTCATCGGAAAAATTGGCGAATTTTCCGGCGCGCGGACTACCCGAGCCATCCGTCACCACCACGCCGGAAAACCAGCGATCGGCCGAACCGTAACATTCCGCGATACCATGATAGGCCATGATCTCGATGTCGTCCTGGTGGGCCGCGATGCAAAGATGCGTCGTGCGCGCAAGTGCGGCTGCCACCGTGGCGCAATCCGGCACGAAACAATCAGCGGCAGGATGGGTAAATTTCATGAGTGAAGGGTAGTCACGAAAAATTGGAATTGCACAAAAATAAATCGACGGGCTGCCCGCGGGTGGATTCCGAATTCTAAATGATCAGGGCTCACGCCACCTGAACCCGGCTCTATTTGCAGGAGCTTGTTTACAAGCGATCCGCCGAAAGCCATGAGCCGCTGAATCGCTTGCAAGCGCGCTCCTACACTCGATCTCCGCCACTTGATCTAACACGGTATCAGAATCCGACACGGATCCCTTTATGCCGATTTCAAACTCAGCCACTCGACTCTCTCAGCGCGCCCGGCGGCATTGAATTCCACTTCGGTCCCGCAGAGCCGCACATCGCCCGTCGCGACTTCGAAGCGACGGGGCAAACCGTCGAGAAAGCGACCGATGACCGGCGCAATCTCACGACCGAGCACGGATTCATACGGACCAGTCATGCCGACGTCGCACATGAATGCGGTCTGCTGGCGCAACAAGGAGGCATCGGCCGTCGCCACGTGGGTATGCGTGCCGAGGACTGCGGTGACCCGCCCGTCGAGATGCCAGCCGAGCGCTTGTTTTTCGGAGGTGGCCTCACCGTGAATCTCGGCCAGCACACCGTCATATTTTCCCGCGAGTTTGTGCAGCATCGCATCGGCACAGAGGAAGGGACACTCGCCCTTGGCGCCCATAAAAGTGCGGCCCAACACCGTAAACACGAGCAGGCGGAAACCATTTTTCTCCACGATCACGTGATCGCGACCGGGACACGCGACGGGAAGATTGGCCGGCCGACACACCCGATCCAACGCCGTGATTTCGTTTTCAAACCCCTTTTGATCCCAGACGTGATCACCGAGGGTAATGACATCCACGCCGGATTCGAGAATGAGTTTGCAAAGTGAACCCGTGATGCCGGCACCCGCTGCAGCATTCTCGCCGTTCGCGATAATGAAATCGAGCCCGCGTTCGGCGCGTAATTTGGGTGACAAAGCGGCGACAATCTCGCGACCCGGTTTACCGACGATGTCGCCGATGAAGAGAAATTTCATGAGATGCGGATTAGACTCGAGGCGCGGATAACGTTAGCGATCTGAAGCTAGACCTCGGCAATTTAATTTGGGAGAGCGAGCTTGCTCGCTCCCCCAGCCGATCGCGCAGAAGAGCGGAGTGAGGGCATCCCGCCCACAAATGAAGAACGAAGTCGCTCGAGTTGGGGCAAAATTATTTTGCGAGGTAACTCGCGCCGGAAGCATTGCCGAGTGACGACGGGCTGAGGCGCGTGGCTTTGCCAGTCTCAGTGTCGAGCAGGTAAAGGCTGCGCGTGTTGGCAGCGCGGAACGTACAGATGACATGGCGGCCATCCGCCATCCACACGGGCTCGATCGCATCCGTCGGGGCATTTGAAACAATCTTGCTGGCGTTGGTGCCCATATCGAAAACGGCGACTTGGTAGCCCTTGCCCACTCCGGCGGTGAAAACAATTTTCTTCGGATCACCGGCACTCCAATCCGGCTCGGCGCAATATTTGGAAATATTCGTGCTGAGGCGCGTCATGCTGCCACCGGTGGCGGGCATGAGATAAAGTTGCGGACCGCCAGCGGCATCGGACACGAAGAGGAGGCGGGAACCATCGGGTGACCACACCGGCGAGGCTTCGATCGAGGGAGAATTCGTGAGGCGCTTAATTTGCCGGCCCTGAGCGTTGCCGACGTAGATCTCGGGATTGCCTTCGCCGGAAAGCACCATGGCGATCTGTGCGCCATTGGGACTGAAACGGCCGCCGCTGTTGGTGCCCTTGAAGCTGGCGAGAAGTGAAATGCGGCGACTGCCCATCTCGAGTACATAGATGTCGGGAAAGCTGGTGCGATAGCTCGTGAACACAATGCGCGTGCCATCCGGCGCCCAACGCGGCCCGATGATTTGTTTGCCCTCGTTGGTCCAGCGCTTCACGTCGCCGAAAAACAAATCGGAAGTATAGATCTCAGTCTTACCCGTCATCTCGCCGACAAAGGCGAGCTTGCCGCCAAAAAATCCGCGCAATCCGCTCGTCTTGAGCACCGCCACGTCCGCGGCGCGCAGGAGCGCATTGCGGGTATCGGTGCCGGTGACGGTCTCGCTGGCCATCGGAGCGCCACCACTGCCCTTGGAAATTGCCACCGTAACCTGATTGGCGCCGGCCGAAGTAAAAGTAATCGCGAAGGCCGCGTGACTGGCGACGAGACGGAATCGGCCGTGGGAGTTGAACGCGGTCAACGCCAAGTTCTGCAACTCCGGCGAGGCTGAACTGATCGTGATCGGGATCGTAGTATTATCCACTTCTTTGGTGACGACGCCGATATCACGGCCGGTCTGAGCCTGAGCAAAAAAGGGCGCAGCGAGAGCCAGCCCGAGGAGGAAGCGAAATGCGTTCTGCATGAGAGTGTGACGGTAGTTTAGGATGAAAGTTCAATGCCGGTTTTTGTTTTACTCGCGGCAACCTACTCACAAGGTCAAACCGTACCGTTTTCCAAGCAATTTTCTCATCGTATTGTGACTACCGACTCCCTCAAAGAAGCGCTCAAGCAAGTAAAGTATCCCGGTTTCAGCCGTGACATCGTCTCGTTCGGGCTCCTTCGCTCGGCCGCGTTCGTCGACGGAACCGCCAAAGTAGCGCTCGCGATCACGACGTCTGACCCGACGGTGCCGGCAACGCTCAAAGCGGATGTCGAGCAATGCCTGCGCGCGTTGCCCGGAGTAAAAGAGGTCATCATAGAAATTGCCGTCTCGGCCGCCAAGGCGCCGCCGCAAGCTGGGCAGGCCAATGTCGGCGGCGGCAAGACCCCGTCAGGCCTGAAACATTCGGTCGCGATTGCGTCCGGCAAAGGGGGCGTGGGCAAATCCACTTTTGCCGTCAACCTCGCGTGCGCACTCGCACAGATTCTCGAAAAGCAAGGCCGCCCCGGGCGCGTGGGCCTGATGGATTGCGATATTTATGGACCGTCGGTGCCGTTGATGATGGGCCTCACTGGCCGGCCGGAGATCGACGGTGACTCGCTGATTCCACTCGTGCGCCACGGCGTTAAAGTCATGTCGATGGGCTTCCTCGTAGACGACAACACGCCGGTGGTCTGGCGTGGGCCGATGATCATGAAGACGATTCAGCAATTCGTCCAAAACGTGAAATGGGGTGAACTCGATGTGCTGCTCGTTGATTTGCCTCCGGGCACCGGCGATGCTCAACTCTCCCTCGTCCAGACGCTGCCGCTCGACGGTGCGATCCTCGTTACGACACCGCAGGCCGCCGCGACCAATGTTGCGCGCAAGGGCGGTCTGATGTTTCAGAAAGTCAATGTGCCGTTGCTTGGCGTGGCGGAAAATATGAGCTGGTTCGAAGACTCCGCCGGGCGGAAACAACTTCTCTTCGGCGAGGGCGGTGGCGCCCTGATTGCCGAGTCGCTCGGCACCGTCTTGCTGGGCCAGGTACCGCTTTACCCGGAAATTCGCGCCGGCGGTGATTGTGGTCTGCCACTGGTAGTTAACTCACCCGAGAGTAAACCCGCTTTGATTTTTCGGGATATTGCCGATACATTACTGAAAAGATTAAAGGTTTAAGTACACTTATTGACACGGAGCCTCGGACTTATCTAGGGTGAACACCGCATGACACTGCTGACGGGCCAAACTATGCCGATAATGAAAGTCGGATGCCTTTTTATTTGCCGCTAAAACGGATTAATGCCTGCCATGACGACCACCACCACAGAAACCACCGGCAGCCGTGAATTCGTCAAGCAATCCAGCTTGTACCAGGAATTTCTCGCAGAGCGTGAAGAAATTTTGAAGCACAAGTGGATCGAGTCGGAGCGTCTGGGATACGATATCGGGTTCGAGCGAGCGCTCCTCGATTGGATTCGTAAACACCGTGACAGTTGGCGCGCCGCGCGCCGCGCGCAGTTAGGGACAGGTACGGGATCCACCACTCCCCCGTTGCTCAGTGAAGTGAAGAAGTGATCGGACGCAGTGTGTACCGCTGCTATTTTTGCTTCCATCATTCTCTTTGTGGGCGGGGTGCCCTCAC
Organism: Verrucomicrobiota bacterium; assembly: GCA_025362555.1. Lineage (GTDB taxonomy): Bacteria > Verrucomicrobiota > Verrucomicrobiia > Opitutales > Opitutaceae > Lacunisphaera. The sequence continues at coordinate 6,861 of JANYFP010000104.1, read as the reverse complement.
CCCGCTTCTTTCGATTCACGCCACATCTGTCCTCGTCTCGCGGGGTGAGGGTACCCGCCCACAAGGGAAGAATAGATTTCCGCGACGCACCGATTACCAAATTCCCGGCGGATATCCCGGGCGTGATCGAAAATTGCAGACGCAAAAAAGCCGGCTCCGTGAGGAGCCGGCTTTCAAATTTACAGGGGGGTTAACTTAGCCCGGCGAGATTACTTGATCTCTTTATGCAACGTGTGGCGCTTGAGGAAGGGATTGTACTTCTTCTTCTCAATGCGCTCGGTCACCGTCTTCTTATTGCGCTTGGTGAGATAGCGGGAGGGTGGTTTCCCCTCTTTGCGGGCTTCGGTGCATTCCAGTGTGACAGTTTCTTGCATGGCTTTAAATGGGTTGTAAGGGTCGAGAGCAAAGCCGCGTGGCCCCCACGTGCAACCAAAAAGTTTAATCCTGGTAAAGTTCGCCGTTTCCCCAGCGACAAACCCCGTAAATTTAGGCGCTTACCTTCTTTTCCGTGAGAGACATCATCACTCCACGACGAAACAAGGTGACCTGACCGGAACTGGACGAAACCACGAGCGCGATACAATCCGCCGCGACGGAGATCGCCGCCGCCGCCGCATGCCGGGTCCCCAAGCCGCTGGGCAAGGTGTGATTGTAGTCCGCCGCCTGAATAAGTGAACCCGCCGACTCCACCACCCCATCGCCGCGGATGACAAAGGCCCCATCAATGGAGGAAAACTCCTTGATCGTCTCATCCATGAACGGATTCAAAATATTACGATCCTCCTCCTTGTAGCCGTAAAATGGATTAAGCACGAGAGGCTTGGTGAGTTTTTGCACCGAGTCACTGTCGCCTACGACAAACAAACAGCCCACGGGCCGCCCCTCGCGGCCCTCGACCGCCAACTCCGTGGCCACCGCCACCACGCGTTCGAGCACTTCTGGTTTCACGTCTGGCGGCAACAGATCGGCGTGGCCGGTGAGCAACGCCTGAAATTCCTTTTCCACGTCGACCACCACAATCGTATCAAACTGGTTGCTGCCCGCCATCCCGCCCACGCAGCAGATGCGATCACTAAAAATAATCATCCCGCGCGTGAGCCCGACCAGTACCGCACTGCGCAGTTGTGCCATCCGTTGAGTCGAAAAAGACCGAACCTGAATCGTCTCATCAAACCGTGCCGGATGATCTTCGGCGTCCGTCAAATTACGCGTCACCAGAATGGTCTTGAGCGAGGTTTTCCATTTCGGCGATTCGAAGCTGCCAGCGAAAGTATCGCCAAAAACCATCAAGCCGGTGCACCCGCTGCCACTCGCGATCTTCTCGGCTTCGCGCAACACGACCCGATTGACGCGGCTCTGCGTCGCGGGAACCGGCTTGGGCGCGAGCCCTCCGAAACCGGCAAACAACCGGTCGTGAAATGTCGTCAGGTCGGGAGCCTGAAGGAGGCTGTCGACAAAATCCTGCTCCTTCAGCAACCGCGCCAACGCCGCGAGCACCTGCAAATAGTCGCGCGCTTTTTCGTCGGCGATGAGCATGAGCACGAGGTGCACCGGCTCATTTTCCATCGGCCCGTCGTAACGAATGCCGTAATGGCTGCGGCCGACAGCGAGAATATAGCGCCGGCCCATTTTCACCCGCACATGCGGCATCGCCACGCCGAGGCCGAGGTAGGTCGTCATCGTGTTCTCGCGCCGCAGCAATCCTTTCAACAAAGTGTCACGATTCAAATCGGGAAACCGATCAACCGTCAGAGTCAGCAACTCCGTCAACGCCCCCTCGATATCCGCGCTGCCCAAATCGACCACGCGACTGCGTGAAATGTATTTATCAAGCCGCATGGGAAAAGATCGCGTCGATGGGAAACGTGAACCTCAACGGCCCAGGCTCCGGCAGTGATGAGTGATGCGAACCGTCATGGTCGCCTCACTTTTCCCATTCAAGTGCGCCCTTCTTCACCTCGTAGAAAAGCCCCAGCACCAAAACCCCGAGGAAGAAAAGCATCGGCGACAGAATGGCGATATGGTTGGCCAGAAAATCACGGTAAACGAAGGTCCACGGAATCAGAAAAACGACTTCGATATCGAACAAAATAAAGAGCATCGCCGTGACGTAGAACTTAACCGAGAACCGCGTGTGCGTGCTGCCGTCCGACGGCACACCGCATTCGTAGGGCGTGTCCTTGATGGCGTTGCGCTTGAAGCGCTGGCCGAGCAGGTGACTGGCAGTGATAATTCCGATCGTGATCGCAGCAGCGAGGACGACCTGGATCAGGATGGGCAAATAGTCGGCGTAACTCATCGTCAATAAGATGCGCTCAGGACCGCCCGCGCATCAAGTGGAATTTTCAAGGAGTATTGGCCGACTTGATCAACTGAACATGCTTGGTGTCGGTCGAGCCCACGCCGAGTTGCGCCGCGAAGTCGAGCATGCGCGCATCATCCTCTGAGATCGGGGCAAACCCCGAGTGCTTTCGAGCCACGTTAAGTTTCTCGAGCATCAGGGCATCAAGAATCACAGGGTCTGCACTCATCATCAAGCGCGGCTCTGAGAGCGTATAAAGCGAATTGAAATAGGGTCCGCCAATGAACTGGTAGAGCTGAAGACTGACGATATTCAGCGCCCAGCCTTCACGAAGTTCAGGAATGGCCGACATCTCCGCCACCGCAGCGGGCGCCGTGGCCGGACTCTTGAAAAAGCGAAACGTATTACTCGCATTCCAGAGGGTCGCATTCACGAGCGCCCCGTTAATGCCAAGCACCGGGTGATCCGTATAAACAGGCAGGTTAATCCAGAAATCCGCATCAAGAAACAGCGGCGTGGCGAGAAAGCTCTTGCGATCCTCATCCGTGGTCGTGGTGGACTTGCCTCCCGCCGCCACTTCGACCGCGCGATCATTCGTGACGGCATCAAAGCGCGACGGCAATGGACTGTCATAAAACCAAGCCGGGTCGTAGAATTTACCCGACTCAAGGACGTAAACCGGATGCCCGGGGAACGGAACGACTCCCGTGGCGAGGGAGGGAAGGAAGCCCGTCAAGCGCAGCCGAAGCGGATTCAAGCCCACCAGAAAAATATCCCCGGTCGCGAAACCGCGTTTCTCCAGCGCAACAATGATGCCGCGAACCAAGCCGAACGGCGTCGCCAGCCCCGGGCCGGAGTCGGCGTAGATCTTCAAACCCACTTTTTTCTTGGCCCCTGGCGCTACTTTATGGCCAAGGGTCCGCTCGTAATCCTGAAAAAGCTGCTCCACCGCGTAACGGTAGTCGCCATCGCTAAAATCGCCCATTTTTTGCTCCCAGACGGGCGAAGCCGGGGCCGCCTTTTCTGCCGCGGTGGCCGAAAAAGCGCCAACGAAGGCGAGAGCAAAAGTGATTTTATACAGGAATGAACGCATAGGAATTGGCGCGCGGATCTTTGATAGGAAAGGCCGCGCAACTTGACAGACCCCAACCTCGGTTAAAAGTTTAATCTTCCCGCAAATACTGAACGAAGTATGCCAATTGGCAGAAAATCCCGTTGCGTTGCCCTCATTGGCCTTCACCTCAATTGAAGCCCAATCCGCCCTCGCCTCCCCCACCACCTCTGCCGTGCCCGTCATCAAAGCCAACAGTCTCCGCGACCTGAAAAATCGCGTAAACATTCACGACGTCGTGGGGCGCGTCGTGACGTTGCGAAAAGCCGGCGGCGCGCGCTTCAAAGGCCTGTGTCCGTTCCATTCCGAAAAGACCCCCTCGTTCAATGTCTCGGCTGACAAGGGTTACTATAAATGCTTCGGCTGCGGGAAAGCCGGCGATATCATTAACTTCGTAATGGAGACCGAGGGGCTCCAGTTCACCGAATCGGTCGAGGCCATCGCCCAACGCTTCGCCGTGACCCTCGAATACGAGGAAGGCTCCGGCGGTCCGACCCGCGAGACGCGCTCGTTGCGCCAGGAAATTTTCGACATCCACGACTTGGCCGCCGATTATTACCGCCAGTGCTTTCTAGCCCAGACGCCGCACGGGGAATTCATCCGCAACTACTGGACCAAAAACCGCCGCTTCACGGCGGAGCTCGGCGAGGATTTCAAAATCGGATTTGCGCCACCGGAAGATTCCGGGCTCGCCGCCACCCTGCTCAAAAAAGAATTTACCGAGGACGCCCTGCGACAATGCGGACTCTTTTTCACGCGTGACGGCGCGGTGCTAACCATCGGCTCACTCCGACCGCGCTTTCGCGGGCGATTAATGATTCCGATCCGCGACCATCAGGGGCGCGTCGTGGCATTCACCGCCCGGCAACTCGAACTGACCCCGCAGGACGATCCCGCGCGCGAAGCCAAATACGTCAACTCCCCGGAAACTCCGATCTTCATCAAGAGCAATCTGCTCTTCAATCTCGATCGCGCACGCACGCACGCCACCGATGGCCATCCCTTCGTCCTCGTCGAGGGCCAGCTCGACGCGCTGCGCTGCTGGAGCGTGGGACTGAAGACCGCAATCGCGCCCCAAGGCACCTCGATCACCGAGGGCCAACTCGCGCTGCTCCGGCGCTATCACCCGCAGGTGGAATGTTTCTTTGACAGTGATAGCGCCGGACAAAAAGCCGCGCTGCGTTTTCTGCCAATGGCGCTGAAATCCGGTCTCGAAGTTCGTTTCCTCATGCTCGCCGGCGCGGAAAAAATGGACCCGGATTTACTGTTTCTCGAACGCGGACTCGCCGCATATGAAGAGGTGCGAAAAAATTCCCTTTCCGCGATGGAATTTGCCTGCCGTTCCATTTTGCCCAATGCCGCCACTGCACCCGCCGAGCAAAAATCACGGGCGGCCACAGCTCTGTTTGAAATCATCGGACAAAGCGACTCGGACGTCACGCGCATGGCTTTTCTCGGTGAAATCGCGCTCTATCTCCGCGTCCCGCTCGGTTCCTTGGAACGCGATTTGCGGGCCCTCACGGACCGGCGCGGCAGCGGCCGATTTGCGAACCCCAACGCCGTTCCTGCACCCGCACCGAAGCCCGCGCTCAAGGCAGCGAACAGCGCGACCGAATCCCATTTGCTTTTTCTCTGCTTGCACCACGAGTCAATCCTGAGGGCTCTGGCCACCCAATTGCCGCACGAATGGATCGATCAATCCCACACGCCCGGCAGTTTGCTCAACCGTCTCCTTGCCGAGGTCTCACATAACGATTGGGCGGGCAACAGTCAGATCGATCAAATCCTTGAAACAGAAGAGGAAAAGTCACTCGTTGCCAACCTGTTGTTCGAAACCTCGGACGAGGAAGATTTGGCCAAAATGGCCAGCGAAGGACTACGATCCCTTCATCGGCGTTTTCTCGAACCTCGCGTGAGGCAAATAGAACTTGAAATAGCCACAAAAGGCACGGACCTTGACACTGACTTCTCGTCTCTCTTGAAACAGCGCTCTGATTTGACTCGACAGCTCCTCAATCCACCCAAGCTAGTGCTGGGTTCTTGAGCCTGCCTGAGCCAAAAACGACCGTCTGTAACTCGCCAAGGGATCTATCATTTACGTTATGCCCAGCACTTCCAAGCACGCCAAACCAGTAGCCAAGCCCGCCAAAGAAAAAGCCCATGCCAAACCGCATGCGGCCGAACCTAAAGACAAGGCGCACGCCGCCGCTGTCGCGAAACACGCGGAGCCCGCCAAACCTGCGGCCAATGGCAAACATCCCGAGCCCACGAAAAACAGCGCGCCCCTCGCCGCCGTGGCCGACGCCGCCAAGGAATTCAAGGAAAAGGCACTCGAAAATCTTTCCAGCGATCTGAACGAAAAGATCCGCTACCTGATCCGGCTCTCGAAAGAACAGGGTTACCTCACCTACGCCGATATCAACGAGGCGCTGCCCGAGTCCGTCGATAATCCCGAGGACATCGAGAACGTCATTTCCATTCTGCAAAACCTCGAGATCGACATCCTCGATCCCGGTGAAGTCGATAACTACAAACAGCGCCAGGAAGAGGCCGAAGAAGAGGAATCCCGCACGTCGAATAACGACATTCTCGACGACCCGGTCCGAATGTACCTCAAGCAAATGGGTCAGGTCCCATTGCTCACCCGCGAACAGGAAGTTGAAATTTCCAAGCGCATTGAAACCGCCGAAATCAACGCTCTCGCCGCCCTCTTCGCCCTCGGACCAGTCGGCAAACACCTCTCCGACCTCGGCGAGAAACTCATCCTTCGCACCGAGCGTTTTGACCGCCTCGTCATCGATAAGAAAATCGAGAGCCGCGAAATCTATTTCAAGAATCTGCCGAAACTGGTTGAGACCACCCGCAGCAACGACCTCATCGCCACCGAAGCCTGGGGCGATATTCAAAAGGCGCGCGACGAAAAGGCGCGCAAGAACGCCACGATCCGCTTCAAGAAACGCGATAACGTCCTCCGCGCATGCTACGTCAAATATTTCTTCAAGCTGAAGGTATTTGAGGATTTCCTCCTCGAGCTTCGCCCAAAAATTCAAGAAGTCGAAAAGTGCTTCCTTGAGTTGCATCGCGCCAAGCACCCGAAGTCCAAGAAGGACGTCGCGATCGACGTGAAGATTGTCCACGCCAAGCTCAAGCAACTCGAAACCGAGATGCGCATCACGCCTCAGGCGATGACGGACACCTTGAAGACCGCCCGCGGTTTCATCCGCGAAGCCCACCAGGCCAAGACCGAGATGGTGGAAGCCAATCTTCGCCTCGTGATTTCGATCGCCAAGAAATACACGAACCGCGGCCTCTCCTTCCTCGACCTCATTCAGGAGGGCAACATGGGCCTGATGAAGGCCGTCGAAAAATTCGAATACCGCCGCGGCTACAAGTTCTCCACCTACGCCACGTGGTGGATCCGCCAGGCCATCACCCGCTCGATCGCCGA
>JANYFP010000251.1 GCA_025362555.1 Verrucomicrobiota bacterium | reverse complement strand
GTCGAGCTCGGCCTGCCCTTGCTCACGCACACCGGCAACGAAAGATCATTCACCCAAGCCTGCGACGAGCTCTGCGATCCCGAACGCCTCCGACTGCCCCTGGAGCAAGGCGTCACGATCATTGCGGCACACGCCGCGACCACCGGAAATTTCCACGGCGAACGATCCATTGATCGCCTCGCGCGGCTGATGCCCCAATTCCCCACTCTCTACGCCGACATCTCTTCACTCACCCAACTCAACAAGCACGGCTATCTCGAAGAAGTCCTGCGAAATCCGGCGTTTCAACACCGGTTAGTCTATGGCACCGACTATCCGCTCATTGAAATCCACGCGCTCGTTTCGCCATGGTATTTTCCTGGCCAGCTTTCGTTAAGACAGATGTTCACGTTTTCCAAAATCAGCAATCCATGGGACCGGGATGTCGCCCTCAAACAAGCGCTGGGCGTACCCACCGAAGTCTGGAAGCGCGCCGAAACCCTGCTGCCTCAAAGTGATTAGCGGACCATTTGTGGGAGCGAGCTTGCTCGCGATTCGACGCGCGCGATGTCACAAACAGGCTCGCACCCGCAATATATCAAGCGATCGGCGAATTCGATTCGGTCCGATTATCCGCCCTCCGATGTAGGGCCGCTGCTTGCGGCGGCCTCGGCCACGAACGCGCCGCCCCGCACCCTGGCCACGCCGCACGCGATAATTTCCCCTCGCGTGTCTTCCGCCGCCGCGCGACTAATTATTCCTCCTATGCAGCGCATCTTAATTCCCGCCCGCACCCTGCTGCGCAATCGTGAGTTCACGGTCGTGCTCGCCGCCAATGTGGTGCTCGGACTGATTTCATCTTTCGTCGCGCCCTTCCTCTCCATGTTCGGCACGATCGAAGTGGGGATGAAGCCGCTGATCTTTGGCGGCTTCATGACCATCACAGCGGTCAGCAGCATTTTAATCGCAACGGTGCTTTCGCATCGTTCGGACACCCACTATTCCCGCCGCCGCATGCTCTTGCTCGGGGCCGTGGCGGGCGCGGTGGGATATGCCGGCTACGCGTTCGTGCGCGATATCACCGGCCTGATTTTGATCGGCTCAATCGCCCTGGGCATCTCCTCCATGACCTTCTCCCAACTCTTCGCGCACGCGCGCGAATCGTTGGACCGAAGCGGCATTCCGTCGACGGATGCGCCGCTTTACATGAATCTTTTCCGAATGTTTTTTGCGTTGTCGTGGACGGTCGGGCCGGCGCTCGCGGCGTGGATGTTGCATATCTATTCATACCGCGGCCTGTTTTTAACCGCATCGCTGCTTTGCCTCGTTTTGCTCGTGCTCGTGGCCATTTTCATTCCGGAAGTACCGCCCTCGGCCAAGCGTTCGGCCCGCCCCCACGTGCCGCTTCGTGCACTGCTACAACAACCCACCGTGTTGCCGTGGTTCATTGCCTTCATTTTCGTTTTCATGGCGACCACGATGTCGATGATGAACCTTTCGCTCCTCGTCTTGCACGTGCTGCACGGCACCCAAACCCAAGTGGGCATTATCTACAGTCTGGCGCCGCTGTTCGAACTTCCGTTCATGTTTTATTTTGGTCTCCTCGCCACCAAAATGGACCCGGCCCGGCTGATTCGCGCGGCCGTCATTCTTGCCTTGGTTTATTACGGATCACTTTCGTTGGTCCGCGCACCCTGGCAGATTTACCCGCTGCAGATTCTCAGCGCGGCCTTCGTCGCCGTGACCATGGGGGTCGCCATTTCATTTTTTCAAGACAAGCTGCCGGGGCAACCCGGCGCCGCCACCAACCTCTACGTCAATGCCCAGCGCATCGGCGCGACGGCCGGCTACTTGATTTTCGGCACCATCGGCGAAAGTTTTGGTTATCGCGCGGTCTATGTCGTTTGTGCGCTGCTTTGCGGGACGTCGCTAATTCTTATGTTCCTGCAACCCGGGCGCGCGGCGCGCTCTGCAGCGGAACTCGCGTAGGCCAGCAAGCAAGTACTTCCCCGTCCTCACCTCCGCACCACGTAGGCCAGCGAGCTTGCTCGCGCTCTTCGGTCTTCTCCCCGACGAACCAACGCACCTGAGCGCGTGCAAGCACGCTGCCTACCACTAAAAACCTTAATAGTTGAACCCCGATATTTTACCACCGAGACACAAAGGGCGGAAGAAGCTGATTATCCTTTTTCTTGTCGGAAGTATTCTTTGTGTATCTGTGGTAAAACGATTGGTTTATCACCACTCGCCGCTTGTCAGCCCTCCCTAATTTTCGTTTATCTGAATCCCCTTTTTATCCCACTCTCCCCCATGTCCCACCAACCCGCCGCCACTCGTTACGCCAACCCCGACCTCTACCGCCGTTGCGGCCGCAGCGGTTTGAAACTCCCGCAACTCTCCCTCGGTCTCTGGCATAATTTCGGAGACGTCGACGATCCCGCCAACCGCCGCGCCCTCATCTTGCGCGCGTTCGATCTCGGCATCACTCACTTCGATCTGGCCAACAATTACGGCCCGCCGCCCGGCTCCGCCGAAACGAATTTCGGCAAATTACTCCACGCCGACCTCGCCGCGCACCGCGACGAACTGATCATTTCCAGCAAAGCCGGCTACGACATGTGGCCAGGTCCCTACGGTGATTTCGGCTCGCGCAAATACCTCCTCGCCTCACTCGACCAAAGCCTGAAGCGGATGAATCTTGAGTACGTCGACATCTTCTACTCGCACCGGCCCGATCCTGGCACGCCTCTCGAAGAAACGATGGGCGCACTCGCCCACGCGGTTCGTTCCGGCAAGGCCCTCTATGTCGGCCTCTCCAATTACAACGCCGAGCAGACGGCGCGCGCCGCCAAGATTCTGCGCGAGCTTGGCACGCCCTGCCTCATTCACCAGCCGAAATACCACATGTTCGAACGCACCGTGGAACACGGGCTGCTCGACGTCCTCACGCAGGAAGGCATTGGCTGCATTCCCTTTTGTCCGCTCGCGCAGGGCCTGCTGACCAATCGTTACCTCGCCGGCATTCCGGCCGATTCGCGCGCCGGGCACGACCCGCGGTTTCTGAAACCGGATCACATCACCGAAGCCAAGGTCGGACAAATCCGTCAGCTCGATGGTCTCGCCAAAAACCGCGGACAGTCGCTCGCGCAGATGGCCCTCGCGTGGGTGCTGCGCCATCCCACCGTGACGACAGCGCTCATCGGCGCCAGCAAAGTCAGCCAGATCGAAGACAACCTCGGTGCGTTGAAGAATCTCAAATTCAGCTCCGAAGAACTCGCCGCTATCGAACGCATCCTCGCCGGCTAACCCGCATCTCCTCGATCCCGGAAATTAAACCCGGAGGACGCGGAGAGCGCGGAGTGAAAAAACATTTCTACCGTAATCCACTACGAGAAGTGTCGCCATATCTGCCCATGCTTTGTGTAGGTCAGGGTTTATCTCTGACATCTTCCTCCGCCCAAATCGGGCATAAAGCCCGACCTACAATTGAACCGCCACACACCGCACCCTCTTTGCTCAGGCGTGGCCTCCTATCACCTGATTTCGACTTATCTTCGCCTAGAACAGCAGCTCGTTTATTCAAACTCCCCACTTCATCGTTTGATCTCTGCGTCCTCCGCGTTAAAATTCCGTTGATCTAACTCGCCAACTTCATGATCTCCGCCGCTCCCCGCATCATTCTTCTCATGGGCGTCGCCGGCTCAGGCAAGACGACGATTGGCCGACTCCTCGCGAGCGAATTGGACTGGCCCTATTTCGAAGCGGATGATTTTCACCCCGCCATCAACAAAGAGAAAATGAGCCGTGGCATTCCGCTCAACGACGAGGACCGGGCGCCGTGGCTCGCTGCCATTCGTGCGCGGATCGACGAATGCCTCGCGACCGGACAGAGCGCGGTGTTCACGTGCTCGGCGTTGAAAGAAAAATACCGGCAAATTTTGATGGGCAATATACCTGCGGTGAAACTCGTTTATCTCGCCGCCGATCTCGCGACGATTCAGGCCCGCGTCAGCCAGCGTGAAGCCCATTTCATGAAAGCCGACATGGTGCAAAGCCAGTTCGCCGCGCTGGAAGTACCCGCCGACGCATTGACGCTCGACACCCGAAATAGTCCGGAGTCCATCGTCGCGAAAATCAAGCAAGCACTCAATCAGCGGTAAGAGCGAATTGATGCCGCGATCCCCGGCCCCGGATTGTCGTAGCCGGGGGCACTGACCTCTTCGTGACCCACAAGTTTTATGTTGGGCCCCGTGGGGATCAGTCTTTCTATAAGTTCCCCCAAACCAATTGTCTCGCGAAGGATTCGAAAGGAGCGAAGGTTCGGAAAAAGCGAGAAATAGGTGGTCTAGAAAAGAAAGCCTTCCCTTCGGCCCCATTGGCAATCCGAGTGAGACCATCCTTCAGGTGAACTTCATTAAATTGACGAGAAACCCGACTTTAAGCGAAATAAGTCGGAGGTAATTCCGAGTGGTTTTGTGGAATGAATCGCTCACCACGGCGACAGACTTCAGCTCGATCAAAATTAGATTATCGATGATTAGGTCGGCACGAAACCCAACTTCCTCCAATGGCTCGCCGTCGTAAAACACGGGAATAATTTTCTGACGTTCAACCACGAGACCAATTTTGCGGAGTTCTTTAGTCATCACTACCTCATAGACTGATTCCCCGAGACCCGGGCCCAACTTGGTGTGGACTTTGAAGGCTGCATCCAAAACTGATCTTCCGACAATTTCTTGGTTCATGATACGCCCTCGCTCCCTTCGAATTCTTCGCGAGACGATTCCTTCATCCCAAAAAACAACCTGAATTAGGGTGAGATTAGAGCGGCTCTTGAAGCGCCTGTGATGTGGCTATGGTCTGTTTCAGCCTACTTTAGTCCGAACCTTCGCTCCCTTCGAATCCTTCGCGAGACACTTCAGTAAATCACATGCTCGACTATTTCGTACCTGCACGATCGATCGATTCCATGCACTGCAATTTGCGGGCTTCCGGGAAACGCCCATTTCATCCCCAAACCAATTGTCTCGCGAAGGATTCGAAGGGGGCGAAGGAATACCGCACTCACACCACTCTGCCTGCGATTAGCAGGCCCCAGAAACCAATTGGCGGAGACGATCAGTCGAAGCTGCCATTTTTAAAATTCATCCATTGATGAATTCAATTAGCGGTCAATTCCTCCGACGCTTAACCGCCACGGCCTCCTTCTTTCGTGTGATTCGTTTAGTGGTAAATAGATCTGACTCTTCGTTTCAGCTCCGATGTATATTCCGTAGTGAGCTCAATCCGTGGAGCAAAACCTTAGTGCGTTCCAGGCGGGGAATCCACCTTGGATGCGGCAATTAGCTGCTGGATAAATCCGCGATCAGCCACGTCTTTGTCGCGGCTACCCTGTTTCATTTTTAACATGAGTTCTGCGCCAGCAAATGGAATGCTTACACCCAGCACATCCACCCATTCGATGCCAGCCCGGGCGTCATCAAACGTTACCCCGCACGCCTCGGTCATCAAATCTACCGTGATGTCATCATTAACTCGGACCACCACCCATTGAGCCAAGTCGTCTTTTTCCAATTCACGAACCGCTTTCTCAGGAAGAATCTCGAGGGCTTGCTTAACCAATGCTTGATTGGCGAGATCCCGCGCTATCAGCAGATCGAGATCGTCGGTTGCACGCACCAAGCCAAGCCGATTGATCGCGAACCCACCAATAACGACGTAAGCAACCCCCAATCGATTCAACTCGCGCGCGAGCTTCACCAAATCATTTTCATCCGGAACCCTCGTCAAACCTTTCTCAATTTCGAAGTCCATTGCACACATTCCTCGTGGCTGGTGAAACGATAAACCCCCTTGGGCTGCCCCTTACCTTTGGCCAAAAGCGCGGCAGTAGCCTGCAATCGGACAAAACGCTGCCAAGGCGTCTTACGCAGTAGACCGACAACTTTCATAGGCACAGTTTCCACAGCGAGAAGGTTTGCCCGCCTATCGATAACGTCAAGCGTGGCGCACACCTCAAACCCATCGGGCAGACCTCCCGCATTGAAGCGGATAGACCTGTCCGCCCCCTCCGAGCAACGTAGGCAGTGAGCTTGCTCGCGCTCTTCGCTTCGAACCCAAATCCTCCGACGCTTAACCGCCACGGCCTCCTTCTTTCGTGTGATTCGTGTTTAGTGGCAAATAAATCTGCCTCCTCGTTTCAGCTCCGATGTATTTTCCGGCATGATCTCACTTGCGTTTTCCGGCGTCAACCACCCGACCTCCTGCCGCCACTCCTCAAAAGAGTGTTAAATTTCCGCCCCGCAGCCCGAAGAACTACCCCTCCTCACCCCAGCAGCTTAAACTCTTGTCCGGGAGCGAGTCATTCATACGCTCCCACGCAAACTCGTCCACCTCGCTTCCTTGAGAAAATCCATCACCACCCTCCGCGCCGTTCCCGGCTTCACTTTGGTCGAAGTGATGATGGCCGCTGTGATCCTGACGGTGGGATTCATGGGGCTAATCCAAGCCGTGACGATGACCTCAGGCATGATGGACCAAGCCCGGCGCCAGACTCTCGCAGCGCAAATCTTAACTCACGAAATTGAAAAACTGCGGTTTAAAACTTGGGCAGAAATCCAAGCGTTGACTGCGACCACCCCCACCGCTCCGACGGTGGACAGCCAATTTAGCGAGGCCATCGCTACGGCGGGCGCGACGTTTAACCTTTCGCGCGCAGTCTCCTATGTGGATCCCACCACCAATGCCAATACCGCGACCGACACCGGTCTGCGCGAAGTGACGTTTACCCTCACCTGGACGGTGGCGACCAGCCGGCGCGATGACAGCAATAACCCCGTCACGTTCACGTACACCCGAGTCAATTCGGCCTACTTCGGAAAATACGGATTGAATCTCAGCTACCAGCGCTCGTGAAAATGCCGCCACTCAAAAGTGCTGCTGCGTTTACCCTCGTTGAGGTAATCATCGGCATGACTCTCTCGCTCATGATTATGGGGGGAGTGCTTTCCGCCTACACCTTTCTCGGCCGCAGTTTCGCCCGCTCGTTTGGCGTCAGTGGAGGCAATGGTGCCAGTCTGGAATCTCAAGGCCGGTCGACCCTCGCCTACTTCTCCCAGGATGTGCAAACCGCCAGCGGTCTCGTCACAACTGCGCCCACGGCACCCGATACTTTTCCTAACACCGTAAAATTGATTCTGCCGTCCGGAGCCGGCGCGAAAACCATTCTTTATTACTACAACAGCGCCACGACCGACCGCTATCTCCACGCGGACGATGCCATCGACTCCATCTTCGACGGCAGCGGGGTCGAATTTAAATCTGGCACCTTAACCCGGGTGATCATGAGCACACCCCGCGTTGCTCAAACCCTCCACCGCAGCTTGCTCAGCTGTAATTTCAGCTACTACGATTCCACCGGGAAACCCTACACTGTTTTCGATCCGCTCGCGTCAAACTTCAGTTCGTTATCCGGCATCAAGCAAATCGCCGTGGAATTCAGTTCCCAAGCCGGGAGCAGCAATAACGGCACCCTCACTCAGGTTTACCGGGTTATGTCCCCTCGCGTGATTTTGCTCAACAAGCAGCTCCTGCGATGATTATTTTTAACAAGCATCAAACGCAGCAAGGGTCGGTCATCTTGGTTGCGCTGTGCTGTGTGGCGGTGCTGGGCATTGCCTTGGGCAGCTACCTGGCCGTGAGCAATCAAGCCGTGAAACTGAGCAACCGCTCCTATCAACAGAGCGTCAGCCGGCAACTCGCCGAAACGGGACTTGAGCAAACCCTCTGGGCCTTCGACCGGAATAATTGGGATCCCGCCGTCTGGACCATCACCGGCACCACCGCCACCCGCACCATCACATTCCCGAACACGAAATATGGCAACGGCGTCACCGGTTCGATCAACCTCCGCGTGGATAATTACAATGCGTATTATCGGAGCTCCACATGGAGCGCGGCGGCCAGTTATCGCATCGGTGATTTAGTCGGCTACACCGATGGCATGTGGTATCGGTGCCTGCGATCACACTCTAATATAACGCCAGGCAATCTATCTTATTGGGTTCCGGCACCAATCCCGTGGATGTGGAGCAGTAACATCGCCTATAAGGCGGGCGCAGGAACAATGAATGCGAGTATCGTATATCACGGTTCCAATTGGTATCTTTGCAATACCGATCATACTAGTGGCACCTCGTTCATTGCCAATGCCACCAATTGGACTTTAATTCCGACCCCGTCATTCTCGTGGGACAGCAGTGCGAATTACGCTCTTGATGCGTTCGTCTACAGCGGCGGCACATGGTATCGATGCATTGCGGCCCATACCAACCAGTCTCCTCCCAACCCAAGCTATTGGAGCACGGGGGCCCCCAATATTTCTTGGGCCTATCGAAGCGGGGCGACCTACAACTTCAATGACTTGGTTTTCTATAGCGCCAGTGGTGTTGGCACTTGGTATCGCTGCACTTCTTCAAGCCCAGGAGCCCCACCCAGCGGCTGGGAAAGGGCAGTCAATGATTCATGGGCTTGGTCATCGAGTATTTCCTACAACCTGAACGACGTGGTTTACAATGGCAGCAGTTTTTATCGCTGCATTCTCGCCCACACCAATCAAGCCCCACCGAATGCAACGTACTGGTCGAGTGCCCCGCTTTTGTCGCCCGGGTGGGACGCCGGCCGACAATACAGCATTAACGACACAGTCAACTATAACGGCTCGTGGTATCTATGCCTCCAAAGCAATTCCGGAAAAATTCCTTCAATCTACTCTGACAGCTTATCATCCTACTGGGCGCTCGCACCGCAGTCACTGACGGCCTGGGATTCGACAAAAAAATACGGTATCAATGACACAGTCAGTTATAGCGGCTCGTGGTATCGCTGCTTGGCGGCTCACCTCAATCAGCCCCCGACCAACGCCAGCTTCTGGACCAGCACCACGGGGGCATCTCAGCAATGGGACGCCACAACTCCGTACACCACCACCAGCTATGTCAGCTACGGTGGCGTGTGGTATCACTGCGTTTTGGGCCACACGAATCAGACGCCCAATAACGCGACCTACTGGACGGCCTTGGGCGCTCCGGTAATTTACGCTGAAGGGGTCACGACTCTGCCCGACGGCAGTTCCGCGATTAAAATCCAGCTGCGCGCCACCATCGCAAAAGCGCCTCTTTTTCCCAATGCTGCGGCTGCGACGTCAACCTTGACCCTTTCATCGACCGGTACCGTTGATAGCTACGACGGCACCGTCTACGGCAAAACGTCGGCCGGCGCTGAAAGCGCTTACCTCTACGACCAGCCGTCGCCGCTGCAACCCCCGTTCGGCAATTCCACTCCATTCGCTAAAAACAACATCAGTTATTCCGCCGTGCTGGCGTCGACTTCCACGTCAAGCCCCGCCATCACCATTACCAACGCGACGATAAAAGGATATGTTGCCGCGTTATCTTCAACCTCAGCGCCCTACGCCCCCTTGTGGGCCTACAGTGGCTCAGCCATCTTAACTGGAACCGTTTCCGGCACGGGTATTGACCTGACTCGCGTCAGCAGAAGTCCCTCCATCCCTCAATTTGAAACGCTGCCAAGCGGTGGTCTCGCGGCAGCATTTACCGCCTTAAATTTCCCCAAAGGCACCGCACTCCCCACCTCGGATACGATAATTAACATTGGCACACCTGGAGCCGTCACGCCCTCCCGATATTACTACAACGGCAACCTGACTCTCGGCCTTCCTCCACCGTTTCGCACGCTCAACATCAATGGACCGGTCATCCTCTATATCAACGGTGACTTAAGGATGGTTGGGGACTCGTCCCCCCCGCCCTCCCTCGTAAACGGAGCGATAATCATTAGCAGCACTGGTTCCGCTGAAATCCATGTTGCAGGCGGCTTCAAAGTAGATGGAGCGAGTGAGGGAATAACAAATAATAGCACTAACCCGAAAACGCTCATTATTATCTGCGATACCACCGCCTCCACCACTCATTATTACAATGAAGGAGTGAATCCTTTTTATGGAGTTTTGTACGCACCCAATTCCACCGCGGTACAATTCACTAATCTCAATACCACGACCTATGGTGCAATTTCGGCCAAGAAGATTGATTTTACGGTGCAAGCGACTCTCCACTACGACACCTCGCTCCGTTACGCGACATTTGGCGGAATCGATACGCCGTTTTCGATCACCGAATCACGCGAGCTGACCGACCAAACGGAAAGAATCACGCTGCCGTAGTGAAACTCTCCCGCCAAAACTGGCACGCGCGCACTCGACATGCCTGAATTGCTCCAACTTTCGACCGAGTGGGTTCCCACTCAACCCACGCGGCCATCATCCTAGGAAACTCAGCTGAAAAAGCGCTAATCGACGCTAATCAAAAAATTCAAAAGAAACTGAACTGAAGAATAGCTCATCCAATCGATGAACGAAAAATCCAGAAATGAAAGCCGGCCATCATCTGGATTAGCGAAAATCAGTGGTTAACCAATTACGGAATCTAAGATAATTGGCGCAAGCCATCATCGAGAACCTCACAAATCCGCCATCACCTCACCCCGCCTCCCCACCTACGTACAATAACGTATAAAAAAGCTCGGACTGCACCACGATGCCGCTCGATTGCGCCGTGGACGCCTTGACGCCGGCCCCACAGGCTGAATAGGTTACGTCTGGATCGAATCCCCGCCCGTGCTATTTCCCGACCTATTCAAACGTAATTCCCGGCGCAGCCTCCTGATCGAGGTGAATCCGTATCAGATTCTCGCCGCAGGCTTCACCCGCCCGGATGAGGGCGTCGCCATTTTGGATTGCGCCGCAGAATTCGACAGCGACGACGATCTCGGCCTGCGCCAGTGGCTCGACGAAAATTTCGACAAACAAAAAGCCTGGTTGCCCGTCCACTGCGGCATCGTGGCCCCGGAGGCGTTACTCCATCGCGAGAGCATCCTCCCGCGCAAGCTCACCGATCCGGCCTACCTCGCCAACCTCGTCCGCGACCAATATAAAATTGATCACCCGGACGCATGGAAACTTTCCACGCTCAGCCCGCTGGAAGGCACCCCCCTCTTGCCCGAGGGCACCCAGCGCCCCGCCCTGATCTGCGGTTTATCCCAGACCGATGTGCATCACGCCCAGCAGCGCCTGCTGGATCACCGCCTGCTCCCCTTCCGTTTGGAAATGGGCATCTTGCCCCTGCTCGGCGTCATCGCCAATTACAAGGCTAGGCGAAATGACAAGCGCGCCATCGTGGTCGTCAACATCGAACAGGAACACACTGTCGCCTACATTCTCGGCAAGGAAGGCGTCCACACTCCGGCCCCCGTGCGCCATGGCTTTGCCTCGATTGTGCATGCCGCTCGCAAAGAATTCGGCCTCACCCATTCCTCCGCCGTTCGTGATCGTCTCCAACAAAACGACGAGGAACTCCTGCTGCGCGCCACCAAGTTTGTGCGCGCCATCGGCCGCGATCTCAAACCGCTGGTCGATTCCTATGAGATGACCACCGGCCAACCGGTGGGCGAAATCTACTGCGCCTACCTCCCCCCGGCGCTCTCGTGGATCACCGAGCCTCTCGCGCAGGTTGTCGGCCGCACCCCTTTCACCATGGAGTGCAAAGACTGGATGCCCACCGTCGGCATCCAAGCCGCTGACGGCGTGCCGAACTTTGGTCAACATTGGCTCGGAGCCCTCAGCCTGCTGGCCGACCTCCCCGCAACAAAACCCGAAAGCGTGCCCACCGAGGACGCGATTTATCAAGGCCCCTGGCACATCGATTGCCGGCTCTCCGCCCAGCTGCCGAATAACAAATTGGTTCGCCGCCGGTTTCTCAGCACGGTCATCGCCGGGGCCCTCGCCGCATCCTCCTTCACGTTGATGGGCTGGTTGCTCTATTTCAGCCACACGCTCGCAGCTGATACCGCCTTCCAAAGCCAACGAATCGTCGAAAGCCAGAAAGCTTACAACGATCTGCTCCAAACCACCCGCACCCTTTCAATCCGCTCCGCGCGATTGGACCGGGCCTATGAGCTCATGGGTGCGCCCTATCAAGTCTCTGACTTAATTCTCAGCCTGGGCCGCACCCGCCCGGCCAACATGCGCATCGACACCATCGAAGCCACCGAAGCCGGCGTGACGATGCGCGGCGGCCTCCGCGAACCATCCGAGCAAGCCAGTCGCTCCCTCCGCCGCTACATCGATGATCTCCGGCGCGAGCCGGCCATCGGCCCGATTTTCGCCACCGTCGCCCTGACCTCCCTCCAACGCGAAGATGAGTCCGACTCCCTCGCCTTTGAAATTTCCTTCAAGTTGAAAAAGGCCGACTGATGAATTCCGCCATCCAACAACTGCTCAACGCCGTCCGGCGCGCGCCATTTCTTGTGGCCTGCTTCACGCTCTTCGTGCTGCTAAGTGTCGGTAATTATTTCCTCTGGCAACGCCAGCAAGCAATCACGGCCCAATACGATGAAGTACGGCGCAACGGTGAAGCGATGTTCTCCGCCCTGTCTGGACACAATCGCCTGATCGCCCAGCTCGCAACCGTCGATGAAGCCCTGAAGCAAATCGATGAAAACCTGATCGCTGAAACCGATCTGGCGGAAAATCAGGGCTATTTCTACCAACTCGAAACCCTCAGCCGCGTCCGTCTTACCCAGCTCAATCAACTCAGCGCGCAGCCCGCCGACGATAGCCCGTACAAGGCCATACCATTCTCCCTGCGTGCCACCGGCACCTATGCCCAACTCATCGACTTTCTCCGGGAACTGGAAAGTGGCCCGCGCCAACTCCGCATCAAGAGCTTTGATTTCAGCCGGGGCGACGCGAAGGTCGACAACCTCGTGCTCGGTCTCACCGTCGAACTCCTCGGCAGCCCATGAACCACGCCACGCGCCGCCTCTGCATTCTTGGCCTCAGTCTGCTGCTTGCCGCCGCCGCAACTGCGGCCGGCAAGACGAAAACTCCGGCAAAAAACTCGATTAATTTCGAGCGCACTAAAATCCGCATCAACGCCCTGGTCACACAACGCCTGAAGCCGACACCCCTGCCCGAGACGCTGCCCAACCCGTTTCAACTGGCGGCCACCGCGCCAGCTCTCACCGGACATGAAAAAAACCCGAAGCCTGTGGCGGACGGTTTGCCTCCCGGCAGTGACAGCGAGATGCTTCTTTACTATGGAGCCACCCTCCGGATCAGCGGCACGGTGCGCACGGACGATCAAACTCATTTGATCATCAACCAAGCGCCGTACAAAGAGGGGGATGTCTTCGTCGTGAAAGGCCGGGAGGGAAATGCCAAACTCCGCATTCTCGGCATCGCACCCGGCGAGCTCACCCTCGGTCTTAACGACGCCGTACAGGTGATAAAATTCAAAAAGTAAGACGCGCGCCGCGATGGAGCGGAAAGGTTGCGGTCACCGCCGCGCAACTCTTCAGCGCACTCTGCCCATCCAGCGCTACTCCGACTCATCCGTAATTTCCCGGCGCAATTCAGCCAGAAATTGCCGCAGAAATTCCGTCCGCCGCCGTGCCTCCGTCCTGCCACCAGTGGTCTGCATCAGGCCTTCGATTTGCAAAAGTTTCGTATAGAAATGATCCACGGTAGCAGCGCCGTCGTCGGCCTGGCGCCGTTCGCAAAACGGATCTTCCGCCGCGTAAAGTGTACGGCCCAACGCCCCGCCCAGCATCAGGCAGCGCGCCAGACCCACCGCCCCGATCGCTTCCAGCCGGTCGGCATCCTGAACCACTTTCGCTTCAATCGTGCGCGGCGGAATCGCTGCACTGAAACTGTGGGCCTCAATCGCGTGCGCAATCTCCGGCAGCAACATTTCCGGCACCCCCCAGGGACGCAACCACTGGACCGCCCGTTCCGCCGCCTGGCGCGAAGCCAATTTCCGCGCGGGCGAATCCTTTGGCACCACCGCGCAATCGTGCAGCCACGCCGCCGGCAACACCACCTCCAGCTTCGCACCCTCGTACGCCGCCAGTTTTCGCGCATTCCCCACAACCCGCCGAACATGCCCCAGATCGTGCGCCACGTCCCCACCGGAGCGGGCGAGCACTTGGACACAACGCTGTTCCAGTTCGGAAAAATCGAAAGCCATAACAGCAGCAAACGCCACCCACCGACCGGCACAATCCGAAATCCTACAGACAGAAACCCCACCGATTTATCCGAAAACACCAGACCGGCGATCCGCAGAATCCTTTCAGGGCAACTGCAACCACCTGAGGTTCGCCCCGCACGCTACCGTCCCAGCCCGCGCCCACCCCCACTCGTGCTCAAACCCGGACCACCTGCACCCGTCACAATTCATCCAAGCGATTAAGTATACTATTAGTTAACATATTGAAATTGATCCTCGCCGCCTGACCTGCGCGATAAATTTCACCACCCGCAAAATTGCACTCGCGACTTCCTTCGCAAACGCATCCCATCGACAGCCGCATGCGCCCTAATCCATCCCAAACCCAAGTGGCTCCCTGGCACGCTGGCTGGCACAGCGCTCGCGCCCTCTTCCGCCCCGGGCTACTTTTGCAAGCCGCCGCGCTTGGCCTGGTGTTGAGTTATTATTATCTCCCGGCCACGCAACCGTGGTTCACGCAACTGGCTCATTGGCGCACCGCAGGCGGCTATTTATTCTCCGCCCTAGCCAGCTCTTTTTGCGGCGGCCTGATCCCCTTTCTTTATCTGCGATTCAACACGGCCGACCGGACGGCATATCCCTGGCCCCATCTGCTTTTCTTTATGTTTTTCTGGGCGTGGAAAGGCGCAGAAGTCGATCTCCTCTACCGCACGCTAACGAACCTGTACGGCAATGAGCCCAGCGCGGCCACCATCATGCGCAAAGTCGTCACCGATCAATTTGGCTTCAATATTTTTTATGCGGCACCCATGGGCAACCTGGTCTTCGCCTGGAAAGATGCCGGATTTCGGTGGGCGCCGGTCCTGGCCGACATCCGCGCCGGCCGGTGGTACGCGCGCCGCGTCCTGCCAGTCCTCATCAGCGTCTGGACGCTCTGGATTCCAGTGGTAAGCTGTGTCTACGCTTTACCGTCGGCTCTGCAAATTCCACTTTTCAATATTGTGCTCTGCTTCTGGTCGTTATTGTTCGCCCACCTCACAGCCCACCAACGACGCGAGTCTGCGTAAGTCGGGAGTTGAGACCAAAGTCGGGTCTTCGGAAAGGGTCGCCGCCCCCTGAATTAACCGTCAGCCGCAACTTCTTTCTGAACCGTTACGATTCAGCAGTGAAACGGACAGCCGGAGTCTTGTATTCATGCCTGCCCTCAACATACTTTAACTACACCGGATTTGAAATAAACGCCGGGCCCATTACTCTTACCGCCAGATGAAACTGCCCCGTCTGCTTTTATTACTATTTATCCTTCCGGTTTTCGCCCTCGCGGTCGAATCCAAGCCGGTGAAGAAGGGTGCCGTGCAGGTGCAGTTAGTTTCCGACGCGGCAACCCTCGAGCCCGGCAAACCGTTCACCGTGGCGCTGCGCCTGCAGCACGACCCGCATTGGCACAGCTACTGGATCGCTCCGGGCACCGGGTTTCCCACGTCGCTCACGTGGACCTTGCCCCGAGGATTCAAAGCCGGCGACATCCAATGGCCCACCCCACACGTGGTGAAAGATGCATCTGGCAAGATCACCGGAAACGGCTACGAGGGAGAAATTTTTCTCCTCGTTGAAATTACACCGCCCCTTCAATTCCCCGTGGGGGCTGAGTTAAAACTTCAAGCCCTCGCTGAATGGCTCATGTGCCAGGAAGTGTGCATGCCGGGTGACGCGAAACTTGAAATCGTATTCCCGATTGCAACCACCGGAGTCACCGCGACCGATCCACGCTGGGCCCAACCTCTCGCGCAAGCCCGCGCCCTGCTGCCCACGGCCAATACCGCATGGACCGTCACCGCCACCCATACCGCTACCACCGCCACCCTTCGTCTCACGCCCAAACCAGGCACCACGTCCCAACCCACCGAACTGCATTTCTTCTCGTCCGACGCATTCACCGATTACACCAAATCCGCTGCGATCACCTCGGACCATGGCGACTGGACCATCCAAATGGAACTCGACAGTGCCGCCGACAAAAATCCCGCGCGACTCACCGGCGTGCTCGCCTCAGCCAACGGGTGGACCGGAGATTCAAGTTACGGTGGCCTCGTCATCGATACCGCATTTTCCCCGGCTTCTCCTCCCATTGAACAACCCAATAAAATTCCAGGCGGAGTGCAGCGTGCAACGGAACTGAAGCCAACGCCCGCACGCACCGGACTTTTCGGGACGCTGCTGCTCGCACTGATTGGCGGACTCATCTTAAATTTAATGCCCTGCGTTTTCCCGGTGCTTGGGATTAAGATCCTCGGCTTCGTCAATCAGTCGGGCAACGACCGCCGCAAAATCACCCTGCACGGCCTGGTCTTTACGCTCGGCGTCCTGCTTTCATTCTGGCTTCTGGCTGGCACCTTGCTCGTGCTGCGGGCCGGTGGCGCACAATTGGGTTGGGGCGCGCAACTGCAATCACCCGAATTTGTTTTCGGCATGGCGGTCTTCCTCCTGATCTTTGCCTTGAATATGAGCGGACTTTTCGAAGTCGGCCTCTCGGCGACGGGCGTCGGCGGAAAATTGCAAATGCAGGAAGGATTCATGGGCTCGTTTTTTACCGGCGCACTGGCCGTGCTGGTCGCGACACCTTGCAGTGCGCCCTTTCTCGCGCCCGCACTCGGGGCGGCTTTTTCCGCTTCCTTTTCCGCCGTCGAATCGATGCTGATTTTCACCGCCATCGCGATCGGGCTCGCGCTGCCGTATCTGCTGCTTTCGATTTTCCCCCAAGCGATCAAGCTGCTGCCGCGACCCGGCGCGTGGATGGAGACCTTCAAACAATTGATGTCCTTCCCACTCTACGCGACTGTGGGTTGGCTGCTCTGGGTTCTCGCCGGCCAGACCAAAGACGACGACAATGCGCTTCTTTTAATTAGCTTCGGTTTCGTACTCGTCGCGATGGCCACGTGGGCCTACGGCCGCTTTGGTCAGGCCCACGGAAAACCCGCCCGTCAATGGGCTGGGCGGATCGCGGCGGCTGCCTTGCTCACCGGCGGATTATACACCGGCTGGCCAAAGGGCGCGCCCGACGCGTTGGTTGCAGGCAGCTATCAAGTCACGTGGGAAAAATGGAGCCCGGAGGCTATCGCGGCAGCGCAAGCCGCCGGGAAATTCGTCTATGTGGATTTCACCGCCCGCTGGTGCGCCACCTGCCAAACCAACAAGGCGACCGTATTTCATTCCGATGCAGTGCTCGCCAAACTTAAGGAGAAAAATGTCGTGCTGCTGCGAGGCGACTGGACCAACCGCGACCCAAAAATCACGACTGAACTTGCCCGCTGGAATCGTTCCGCCGTTCCCTTCAATCTGATTTACGCACCGGGCAAGCCCGAACCGATCGTGTTGCCAGAACTCCTCTCCGCCGGAACCGTCCTCGGGGGCTTCGCGCAAGCCGCCGCAAAATAGCGCCGACGAGGAAACGTTGTTGCGCCGCTAACTCCCCAGAAGCTCCAAGCGGATATCGATTTCGCGAGTCACGAATCCCCATTCGGGTGAGCCACGTAATTGCGCCGCCAGATCATCGAAAGCAACGGCATCGGATGGTGCGTATTCAAACCAGGTCAAAAAATCGAACGGCTCAGCTGAGCCCAAATCGCGACAATGGTGCAAGCGCCGCGCGATCGCGGGAAGAAATCCCATGCCAATTTTGATATGCGTCGATTGTTCCTCGAATATTTTCCTCCGATCATCCTGCGATAAAGTCCACCACGCGGAACTCTTCTTAATCGGAATCAGAGCGGCGCAGCGCGCGGCTGGACGACCCAAACCTTCCTGTTTTGCCACGAGTTCGCTCTTTTCGTCCCGCGTCACATAACGTTCATTACTGGTGATACCGCGCAGAATCCACGCCGCATCGCCTTCGCTCACCGCACCTGGAACAATCGTCACGAATCGCACCGCCGGCAGTGGTTCCCCTATGATTAAATCCATGCGCGTCACCCGCCATGCGCCGGAGTTGCCCCCAAGAAATGAAGAGATACGGGAATTCATGGCAGATATTTTTTTAACCACCATGCCGGCGGTACAAAATCCGAGGAGCAGCATTTGCGCCAATCGCTCACCCGGCACTGAGCACCGATTGAATTTAGGCACCGTCCTCATTTCCTCGGCAGACTTCTTCCAGCCATTCGAAGGCTACGGTCCACGTCACAGGTTAGTTTTCGCGTTTCGTGATTTCAAACCCGCGGTAATTACCACATGTTTTATCTTTAATGCGAGATCCCGCCCACCCCAAGGCTGTTGGCCAACTCATCATCGCGGCGCTTTGCTGGAGCCTGGCCGGGATACTTTTCAAATATGTCGAATGGCCCGCCCTCGCTGTGGCCGGTGGCCGTGGAATCATCGCAGCAGGATTTCTTTTTTTATTCTGCGGACGCCAACTTCACTTCACTTGGACGCGCTTACAAATTGGGGCGGCCGTGGCCTACGCCGCTTGTACCGTACTGTTTACGCTGGCGAACAAGATGACCACGGCCGCCAATGCCATTTTACTCCAATACACCGCCCCAGTTTGGGTCGCGCTATTCGGGGCCTGGCTGCTGGGCGAACGCACGCGTCCCATCGACTGGATCACTATCGGAGCGGTCCTGACCGGGCTGGGACTATTTTTCTACGAAGGCCTGCAGCTAAACAACCTATCCGGGCAACTCGTCGCACTCGCCAGTGGTGTCGCCTTTGCGGCCATGACGATTCTCATGCGCAAACAAAAGGATTCCTCCCCACTTGAGTCGATCGTCCTCGGCAACGTAATCAGTTTTGTAATTGGAGTGCCGGCGCTTTTGACCGCACCGGCCATGCCGGCCTCTGGCTGGGTCGCCCTCTCCCTGCTCGGCGTCGTGCAACTGGGCATCGCCTATCTTTTATATTCCAAAGCCCTGCGGCATGTCACGGCTTTGGAGTCCATCCTCATCCCGGTCTTCGAGCCCGTTCTAAATCCAATCTGGGTCATGATCTTCATCGGCGAAAGACCTGGCCCGCTGGCCTTGCTTGGCGGGTCGATCGTCGTCGGCTCGATCACGTTGCGCGCGGTCGGTTCCATTCGTTCGCGCCCAACCTGAACAGCCGTGCCGCGATTACCGTCACTGTTTTTATTGCTGTTCTCCGTGGCTGCTTCCGCCCGAGCGGTGCCCGGAGAGACCGTCATCTTGCTCCACGGTCTCGGCCGCACGCACTGGTCTTTTTATCGGGTCGAACAAGTACTGCGGGCGGATGGCTATCACGTGATAAACCTCAGCTATCCTTCG
Source organism: Verrucomicrobiota bacterium (assembly GCA_025362555.1). Lineage (GTDB taxonomy): Bacteria > Verrucomicrobiota > Verrucomicrobiia > Opitutales > Opitutaceae > Lacunisphaera. Next base: position 7,551 of record JANYFP010000251.1, on the reverse strand, counting down.
CGCGAGCAATCCATCGAAACGCTGGTAAATGACTTCCTCGGGCCATTGATCGCGGCGCAAAGTTCCGCGACCCGCCTTCATTTCGTCACGCATTCCATGGGCGGAATAATTCTACGCTGTTACCTCCGCAATCACCGCATTCCGAATCTCGGCAAAGTGGTGATGCTTGCGCCACCGAATGCGGGAAGTGAGCTCGCCGATTTTCTAAAATCGAGCTGGCTTTACCGCACCGTCAACGGTCCGGCCGGGCAGCAGCTCGGGACCACCGGCTTGCCGGCTTCGCTCGGCCCTTGGCCTGCGGGAGCAGGAGAACTCGGCATCATCGCGGGCGACGTTTCCCTCAATCCCTTCTTCGCTGCCACCCTGTCCGGGCCCAACGACGGCAAAGTCACCGTCGAAAGCGCGCGTCTCGCGGGCATGCAGGATTTCCTCATCATGCACTCGAGTCACACCTGGCTCGTCTGGCGCAGCACCGTGATCGCCCAAATCCAAACTTTTCTCCATTCCGGCCACTTTACCCACCCCCGCATCCGCCCAACACCAGATCCCCTCCGCGCCTAAGTATACTATTAGTTGACAATCAGCCGCACGCCATTTTTCACTGAATTCATGCCCTATTCATCCCTGCCCCCCGGCCTCGCTTTTTTCGAAGCATTATTTGGATTCCTTTCTCCCGCCGGTCGCGCGTCCGTCCGACTGCGCGGTCTACCCCGCAACCCCGGCGGGGCCACGCTGCGCCCGGGTCGGGAAACGCCGCTCTGGAATCGGCTCGTGACTCAAATCCGCCCGCTGCTGAAACGTCGGGGAGAAAAAGCGCAACTCGCCCGCCTGCTCGGGGTGCATCGCCAGGCGATCAACGAATATTTCGTCAGCCAAAGCCGCATGCCCGACGCCGAACGCACGCTGTTACTGATGGAATGGCTCGAAGCGCGGCGGAAAAATCAGCGGCCAAGTTGAATTTTAGTCGTCAACTAATAGTATACTTAGGCGCGGAGAAGCGGAGGGAAGACGAACGCCGTTACTTGGCACGGCTGGCCCGGGGAAGGGCGCCGTGAGTGAGGGAATCCTGTGACGACGTATGATCTCCGGGGCATTTTGAAAAAGCGCCAACAGGCGGATTTTGTGGGCGGAGTGTCCACCCCGGATCAAGCCGAAGCCGTTCGACTCTGCGCACGGTCCGCAACAAGCTTGGGGTATTGCACCCAGTGAGAAATAAATTTCGCCCGGCTTAAACTCGCGGTGGCTTAAGCTGAATCAGGATATTGGCGAGCGTGATGAGTCCGCCGCCACACAACAGGTGCCACGTGAGTTGCTCGTTCGCATAATTTAGCCCCGCCCAGGCCGAAAACATCGCGGGCAAAAACAGCGCCATGATCGAAGCAAACACGGGCTCCACGCAGTAGATCAACCCCGCCTCAGTCGCCGTGATCTTCGGCTGCCAGCGGTTCATGATGGTGAATGAACCCAACGTGCAAAAAACGGTCAGTAAAACCGTGAAGGCCAGCCACGGCAGCGACGTCCACGGCACCCACAGATCCGCCACCTTCGGCGCTGTGCCCAGTGCCATCGCACCAAAAAACACGGCTTGAACCACAAACATGACCAGCGTGATCGGCAGCGGCCGATTGGCGGCATAGGCCTTGTTCTCCAAAAGCAGAATCTGCATCATGAAGAATACCGAGCTGATCAACGTTTCGATCTCCCCGCGCCCGAGGTGCATCGTTCGAAAATCAAAGCGCCCCAAAATCGCAACCCCCGCGAGCACCAGCGCACTGCTCAGAAAAACCGCCCCGGTCGGCCACCGACGCAGTCTTGCCGCCAAATAAACGGGAATCATGATCGCATAAAATTGCGTCAAAAACGCCGAGACCGACGCCGACGTGAACTGCAATCCGTCATTCTGAAACAACATTCCGGCACCGGCCGTAACCCCAATCAGCGTTCCCTGCTTGAGCTCCAGACGCGTTAGGGTGCCGATCGTTTTCCTCAGGAGAAACAGCAGCACGAGTGTGGCCAAAAAAAACCGCGGAGCGATCGTGTACGCGGTGACAAACCAAGTGCTGCTCGCCGGCAGGATTTGTTGCTGCGTCAACATGATCGCCTTGATCAAGGGAAAGCTCAGCCCCCAAAATAAGTTGGCGAGCAACAGCATCAGGATAGCCTGCGTGTGAACTGAGCGGGAGGAAAACATCGGGCGCGAAATAGTTCGTTTATCAGAGCGAGGCACATCGCTCACCGAGCTGAAAGGATTATTCGCGAGATCGGGGTGCGGCACTCTTGGGCCGAGGAATATTTCCTGAATAAGACGCAATCCGCCCCGAGGGAAACGGACAAAAGAAAACCGCCGCAGATTGCTCTGCGGCGGTTTAAAAAATTCAGCGAAGTGGTCGAACCTTACTTCACATGCTTGCTGACCAACTTGGTCATGTCGAACATGCTGACCTGAGCTTTGCCACCGAACACAACCTTGAGGGCGGCGTCGGCATTGATGTTGCGGCGGTTCTTCTTGTCCTGAAGACCGTTCTTCTTGATGTAGGCCCAGAGCTTCTTGGTGAGCTCAGTGCGGGGAAGCGGCGCAGCACCGACGATCGGGGCAAGAGCAGCATCTGGAGTAACCGGCTTCATAAAAGCGGCGTTGGGTTTACGGGTGGTTTTTTTAGCCATAGTGCTATTTGTCATAGATGCCGGTTGATCCAATGCAACGATTTTTTAGAGGAGAAATCACTTTTCTCAGAGGAGAAACACGGCCAAGCCGCCGCCAGATTAATCTTGCGAACTTCTTTCCCCCACTCACGCGCCATCATCGACCTGCACGAACTGCCGATAGAGCGCCGCGTATTGCCCCCGCTGCGCGAGTAATTCGGTGTGCGTACCGCGCTCGATAATCCGCCCTTGATCGAGCACCAAAACCAGATCGGCGTGGCGAATCGTACTGAGCCGGTGAGCGACGACAAAACTCGTCCGCCCGACGAGCAGCTTGCGCAACGCCTGCTGCAATCGCGCTTCCGTCAGAGCGTCAATCGAGCTCGTCGCCTCATCGAGAATGATAATGCGCGGGTCCGCCAACAGCGCCCGGGTAAAACAAATCAGCTGCCGCTGTCCGACGGAAAGCCCGGCGCCCTTCTCCCCCACTTCCGTCTGGAAACCCGCCGGCAGGGCTTCAAACACCTCCAGACAATCGAGGGCCGCAGCGGCGGCTTTCACGTCGGCGTCGCTCGCCTCGGGCCGGCTAAACCGGATATTCTCCATGACACTCCCGCTAAAAAGCACGTTCTGCTGCTGCACCATCCCCATCTGTCGGTGCAGCGATTGACTGGTGATCGTGCGGATTTCGCGTCCATCCACGTACACCCCGCCTCGGGTGGGCAGGTAAAATTTTGCCGCCAGGTTAATAATAGAACTCTTGCCGCTGCCGGTGTGCCCGACGAGCGCGACCGTCTGGCCGGGTTCGGCGATGAAACTCACCTCGTGTAACACCGGGCGAGCGGGATCATAGCCGAAAGAAAGATTCCGAAACTCAATCCGCGCCCCCCGGCCCTGCGGAGCTGGCAGCACTCCGGCCGCCGGATCATCCTGCCAATCGGGCGGCACGTCGATCAAGCGGAACACCCGCTCCGCCCCGGCCATGGCGATGAGCGCTTGGTTATATTGATTACCAATGATCGCAATCGGAGCGAAAAACTGGTTCGCCAGCAGGAAAAACGTGATGAGGCTGCCCATGGTCATGTCGCCATGAAACACCCGCCAACCGCCGACCATCAGCAACAGCGCCACGAAAAACTGACTGTTCAATTCCAGCAACGGCATGAGGATCGCCGAGGTCCGGGCATGGGCGATATTATAGCGGGCGTGATCCGCCAGCAGATTGCGAAACAGTCCGGCATTGGTCTCCTGTCGCACGAAACCCTGAGTCACCCGGATGCCATTGACGGACTCGGCCAGGGTGGCCGTCACCCGGCTGAAACTCTCCTGCGCGGCGCGTGAATACATGCTCAGTTTCACTCGGAAATGCCGGTTGAGCAGCCATAAAACCGGGGCGAGCGCGACGACCACCAGAAACAGCACCCAGTCACTCCACGCCATCACCGCCGCCGAGAAAACCATCGAGCCAAATTGGATCACACTCACGAAAAGCACGTCCTGAATCCCGACCCGTACCGTTTCCACATCGCTCGTCACGCGTCCGATAATCCGCCCGATCTTTATCCGATGAAAAAAGCTCATCGGCTGTCGCAACATTTTTTCAAAAATCTCCGCCCGAAGGCCGTTAACCACCGTCTCCCCGATTTCCAATGCGTAGCGCTGACGGAAATGAAACAGCACATCCGTGGAAAGCGCGAGCAGCCCGTACACCGCCACGCCAGTGCCGATACCCGCGAAATCACGACTGGTGATCGGTCCCTTGATCACAAGCGACATCACCCAACCGAGCGCCGGCAACTGGGCCGAACGGATCAGCGTCATCACGGCGAGCGCAGTGACTTTGCCCTTGATCGGCGCGGTGTAGGTGAAGAGCCGGCGAATCAAACCCCATTCGAGCGGCTTGAAATGTTCGTCAGTTTCATCCTCCTCGTCGCGAAGCCGATGAACAAGGACCGACGGGCGCGAGCTGCTCGAAGGCTGGCTCATGACGACGCCTCCCCCGTGGCGAGACCCAGCAATTTCAGGTCGCGAACATCCACCAACTGGAGATTAGCCACCCGCAAATACGGCCCGGGCAAACGCATTAATTCCTCATGGGTCCCACGCTGCACAATGCGGCCATTTTCCATGACGATTATAAAATCCGCCCGGCGCAAAGTACTCAGCCGGTGGGCCACGATAAACGTGGTGCGTCCGGCAATCGCGCGGTCCAGCGCCTCAAAAATCTCGTGTTCCGTTTCGCTGTCGATGGCCGCGGTCGGATCGTCGAGCAATAGGATCGCCGGTTCCAGCAGCACCGCGCGGGCGATCGCCAGCCGCTGGCGCTGGCCGCCCGAAAGACTGTTGCCGCTCTCGCCGAGTACGGTGTCGTAACCGAGCGGTAAGTTAAGAATGAAATCGTGAGCCGCCGCGATCTTCGCCGCCCGTTCGATCTGCTCGCGCGTGGCATCCGGATGACCAAACGCGATGTTGGCGGCAATCGTGTTGGAAAACAAAAAGCTTTCCTGAAACACCACGCCGATGTTGCGGCGAAGATCCTCGAGATTCAGCCGGCGCACATCCAGCCCGTCGATGAGTACGCGACCGGTCGTGGGATCAAAAAAACGTGGAATAAGACTCATCAGCACGCTCTTGCCGGCGCCCGTCTCCCCGAGAATCGCCACGCACTGGCCAGGTTTCACGACGAGATCGATCTCACGCACCACCGCCTCCGCCCCGCCGTAGGCAAAGGAGACGCGGTCAAACTCCACCGCCCCCTGCAAACGCGGTCGGCGGACTGCATCAGACGCACTTTTAACTTCAACGGGGGCGTCGAGAATTTCAAAAACGCGACGAGCGCCGATCAAAGATTGCTGCACACTGTTGACGATGGTGGCGACGTTGTTGACCTGCCCGGAAAACTGCTCAAGCAAACCCGCGAACACGACGAGGCCAGTACCCAATGGCAACTGATCATGAGCCACCAACCAGCCGCCATACCCGAGTAAAACCATCATATTAATGCGAGTCAGGAAGCCGACAGCCGGGGAGAACAAACTCACCTGCCAGAAAATCCCGCGCTGCTGAACCAGGCAGGCCTGATTGGCGGCATCGAATTTCGTCCGCGCCTCGGCTTCGCGCCCAAAGCCCTTGGTCACGGCGATGCCCTGAATATTCTCCGTGAGAATCTGCACCATCTGCTCCACCAAGGTCCGATTCTGCGCGTATTCCGGCTGAATTCGGCGGGAGAACCATGCCGCCATCACACACAAGGCCGGGGTGGTCGCAAGACACGCCACCGTGAGCGACGGACTGAGGCTCGCCATGTAGATCACATACGCCGTGAGCGAGATCACCATAATCACACTTTGAATCAGCACCTGATCGACAAACATTCGGACCGACTGGACGTCTCCCGTGACGCGCGTGATGATCGAACCGGTCGTATTGGCGTCAAAGAAACGGAAACTCAACTGCTGGAGTTTTTCGTAAACCTCCCCGCGAAGATCGACCACCAATTTTTGCTGCACCAATCGGTTGACCGATATCGCGTAAACGTAATTCAATCCGGCTCGCACCAGCGCGAAAAGCAAGATCAGCCCGGCGAGCAAACCCAGCACGTGCAAGGGCGGCCAGTCAACCGGCAGATTAAACGGGAGCCCCTTGGCCACGAGTGTCGGCGTGTGCTCGACCTTGTGGCGAATGTAGTCGATCCCCATGCCCGTAAAACTCAGGCCGCCGATGCCCAGCGTCAGCAGCACGAGCTGAATAAATAACACCTGCAGGCAGTGCAGTCGATACCGCCAAGCCAGGCCGAACAGCCGCCGAATCAGAACCGCATTGTTGGGTTCAAAGGACGGGTTGAATTCGGCGGGAGACATCGAGCGGTAAACGTTACGGACCGCAGCCCGCGGTGCACGAAATATTTTCGCCTCATGCGCGTGGTTTTTCGCTCGCCGCCATTCCCGCCCAGGACAAAATATCGGCGTGGCATGAATTTCCCCACGGCAATTCCACTGCTAAAAACTCCCCGTTTGCGGCTGCGGCCTTTTGTCGCGGCCGATGCAAGCGAAGTCCAGCGCTTGGCCGGAGACCGGCAGGTCGCTGAAACGACCGCCTCGCTGCCCCACCCCTATCCCGATGGCGCGGCCGAAGCATGGATTGGAACCCACGCGGCCAAATGGCACGCTCATGAAGAATTGATCTTCGCAATCACCCTGAAAAACACCGGTCAATTACTCGGCTCAATCAGTCTCGTGCTGTTAACCGCAGATAGTAAGGCCGAGCTGGGTTACTGGGTGGGTCTGCCGTATTGGAATCAAGGCTTCGCCTCAGAAGCCGCCCAAGCCGTCATCGACTGCGGCTTCCGCACCCTCGGACTAAACCGCATCCAAGCCCACCACCTGGCGAGCAATTCCGCCTCCGGTCGCGTGATGGAAAAAGCCGGCATGAGCCGCGAGGGCCGCAGTCCCCAGGCGTTGAGGAAAGAAGGGAAATTCCACGACACTATTTTCTATGGGGTATTGCGGAGTGATTGGCCGGATTTGCCGGAACTTGCCCCGGTAATTCCGGGTTTGCCGGCCAATCCCTCACTCTGATCCGGCCGATAAATCGCTTGCCTAAAATTCCGTCCGGGGCAGCCTGCGGCTCGTTGAGTTGGTTGTTTGTCAGATACTATCGCTACGGAAAATTGTCAGGTGAGCGCGACTGCTCAGTGATGATTTGAAATCCGAATTTCGGGGACGGGCGATAAGGCGGCACCAACGGCTCACATCATCACATGTCAGATAACAGCAAGCTCTACGTGGGGAATCTTCCCTTCGCCAGCACCGCCCAGGATCTCGAGGCCCTGTTTGGCCAGGTTGGCACCGTCAGTGTCGTTGAAATCATCTTCGACAAATTCACCGGTCGTTCCCGCGGTTTCGCCTT
>JANYFP010000029.1 GCA_025362555.1 Verrucomicrobiota bacterium | reverse complement strand
CTCCGCGACGCCGGCGTGCCGGTAATCTGGCGGCCCTTTCATGAGTGCAGCGGAGGCTGGTTTTGGTGGGGGGCCCACGGAGCCACGCCGTTGAAGCAAGCGTGGCGGATCATGTTCGACCGTTTTACTAACTTTCACGGCCTCACCAATCTCATCTGGTGTTTCAATCCCACCGATCCGATCGCAACCAACCTCCCGGATTGGTATCCGGGCGATGACGTCGTCGACCTCATCAGCAACGACGTTTATCCGACTGCGGGCACGCACCCGAGTTTCGCCACCGCTTATAAGCAAATGCGCGATTTCAAAGCCGGCCGCAAAGTTGTCACGATGTCTGAAAATGGTGCAATCCCCGATCCCGATACGATGTTCACCGAGGGAGCAGGCTGGGCCTATTTTTGCACCTGGAATGGATTTGAAACCAATGCCGCGCAAAACTCCGCTGCTTTCATGACGAAGGTCTACAACCACGCGAAGGTCATCACCCTCGATGAACTGCCCGCATTTTACGTCGCCTTCCCCCTCGCGTTCACCACCCAACCGCCCGCGAACACGACAGTGGCACCCGGCCAGAGCCTGAGCTTCACTATTGCAACAACGGGCTTTCCCGCTCCGTCCTTGCAATGGCAGCGCTTGGCCGCTGGCAGCAACACGTGGACCAACGTAAATAATGACAGCAGCCATTCCGGAGCAACGACCGCCACGCTGACCCTCAGCAGTGCCACCGCTGGCATGAGCGGCGATCAATTCCGTTGCATCGCGACAAACTCCACCGGCTCCATCATCAGCACCACCGCCACTCTCATCACTCAGCAAGCCCCGGCGATCACGACGCAACCGGCAAACCAAACCATCGCTACGGGCAACAATGCGACGTTCACCTCGGCCGCCAGCGGTAACCCAACCCCGGCCTATCAATGGCAGAAAAACAGCGTCAATATCGCAGGCGCCACGAATAGCTCGTACACCCTGACCAACCTCACCGCCGGTGACGCTGGAACCTATCGGATGATCGCCACCAATTCTGCCGGTACGGGCACCAGCAACCCGGCCACGTTGACCGTCGTGATCGTTCCCGTCTTCACCACCCAACCCCTCAGCCAGGCCGCATTCGTTGGCACCACAGTGAATATTATCGCCGTAGCTAGCAGCACCAATCCCATCACCTACCAATGGCAAAAGGGCGGCGTGGATATTCCTGGCGCCACGAACCCGACACTCACGATCCCCAATGCGCAACTGACGGACGCTTCAAGTTACGCCGTGATCGCGACGGATTCAGGCGGCGCAGCCACCAGTCGTTTCGCGCGCCTGGTCATGCTTGTCTCGCAACAAAATGCCATCACGTACGCGACCACCGCCGCTTCCACTGGCGTCACCGCCGGCGGGATCGTCAACTTCGACTATTTCATGACAAATGTCGGGACCAAAACCTGGGGGGCGAACCACTATCTTTCAATTCGTGATCCCAATGGCATCTTCGTCGCATTCTCCCCACTGATCGGCATTCTCCCTGGAGAAACCACCACCGCGACGCTTCGTTTCCCCGCGCCAACTGCGGCCGGAACTTACACCTACTACGTTCAAGCACTCGAAAACGGGGTCGAATTCTTTTCCACCCAAACGACGGTGACGCTCACTGTGCTCGCGCCGCTGACCAATTCGATCACGTACAACACGACCTCGTTCCCCGTCAGCGCTGCTCCCGGCTCGGCCATTATCTTCACCTACAATGTCACGAACACCGGCACGCAAACCTGGGGCGCAAACCACAATTTGTCGCTGAAAGATAGCAATGGCACCACCCTCTCCATCACGCCGCTCACGGTCTTAACCCAGGGCTCAAGCAAGACCGTCAATCTGAGTTTCACCGCCCCGACGGCACCCGGCACGTACAACTACACCGTGCAAGCCTCGCAAACCGGAGTCGGCAATTTCAACACGCAGGCGAATCTTAGCCTCGTCGTGCTCGCGCCCCGACCGAACGCGATTGTCTACCACCCCATCCGCTATCCCGACGCTGTCGCGCCTGGCGCCACCTTGAATCTGAAATACACGCTTAGCAACGCCGGCACCCAAGCGTGGAGCGCCGGACATTACGTATCTTTGCGCGACGCCAATCAAAACTATCTAGCCTTCATTCCCCTCAGCGGGACCATCACGGCAACGAGTAAAACCGTCGACTTCACCTTCACTGCGCCCACCACGCCCGGCACCTACACCTACTATGTCCAAGCCCTCGAGGACGGCATCGAATTTTTCTCTACGCAGGATGTCGTGATCGTAACCGTCGACGCCTTGCCACTCGGCAATGCCGTCAGTTACAACACGAGCACATTTCCCGTCACCGCCGCGCCCGGAGCGACCGTGAGCTTCACCGCTAATGTGACGAATCGCGGCACTCGCACGTGGGGCGCGACGCACTATCTTTCATTCCGCGATGTGGATAATGTGTTCCTCGCCTTCCCCTCGCTCAACGGTGTCGCCCCCGGCGCAAGTAGAACTTCCACGCTTACCTTCACCGCCCCTTCGACCCCCGGCATCTACACGTATAAGCTGCAAGCTTTCGAGGACGGCGTAGCGTTCTTCGACATGGCCGACACCGTCGTCTTATCAGTGCAGTAATCCGTTATCACCATGGCGCAATCGGGGCGATTTGCCGGTTGCCCGACACCTTCAATTCACACGGCTCCTCGTGAATTGGGGGCACTGTACTGGAGAAATCGTCAAGCTGACTTGCGCGCCACTCGGAGAACGATTCGCTGCCCCCATGTCCACCACCACCGCAGAAATCCGTTGGATCCGGGGCGAGCAGAAATTCACGGATAATCGCTACAGTCGCGCCCACACGTGGCACTTCGACGGAGGAATCGTGGTGCCCGCATCGTCGTCGCCGACGGTCGTTGCGCCGCCCATGTCGGACGCCGCTGCAGTCGAT
>JANYFP010000587.1 GCA_025362555.1 Verrucomicrobiota bacterium | reverse complement strand
GTTTGCCTTTCTCCATCATCTGATAGAGGCGGTGGACGCCAGTGGTCGTCTCTTCGGAAACGCCACGCCACTCCTTGGCGATATTTGTCCAGCGCTTCGGGTCCTCTTTATTGACGCGCTTGAGCACGTTCTTGATGACCTGCTCTTCGTGGGAACCGGACGGCGTGTTAACCCAGTCGCTGCCCTCTTCGAGTTCGCAGCCTTTGTGGATGAGCAACGTGACATCGCCGCCGTCATCGACGACGAGCTGTGGGCCTTGGTTGCCGGGGAAGAAAATGGCGCGAAGGGTCAGGTCCCAATATTCTTCGAGCGTCTCGCCCTTCCAGGCGAAGACCGGCGTACCAGTCGCGGCGATCGCGGCGGCGGCGTGGTCCTGGGTCGAGAAAATATTGCACGAAGCCCAGCGGACATCGGCGCCGAGTTCCTTGAGGGTCTCGATGAGCACGGCGGTCTGGATCGTCATGTGCAACGAGCCGGTGATCCGCACGCCGGCGAGCGGCTGCTTGGGACCGAACTTTTTGCGGACGGAAACGAGACCGGGCATTTCGTGCTCGGCGACGGAAATTTCTTTGCGGCCCCACGAGGCGAGCGCGATATCTTTAACGTGGTAATCAGGCGCGGCTGACTTGCGCGCAGGTTTGGAAGCTTTAGCCATGGAAATAAGAATTGAAGGATTAATTAGACGGCGGCGCGGAGCGCAGTGACCTTGTTGGTTTGCTCCCAAGGAAGGCCAGCTTTGCCGAAGTGACCATAGTTGGTCGTCTGGCGATAGATTGGGCGGAGGAGATCGAGTTGGCGGACGATGTCGGCAGGTTTGAACCCGAAAACCTTGGTCACGGCCTTGACGATCTTCTCATCGGAGACCTTGCCGGTACCCATCGTGTCAACGTAAACGCTGACAGGATCAGGATAGCCGATGGCGTAAGCAACTTGGAGTTCGACGAGATCAGCGAGGCCGGCGGCCACGATATTCTTGGCGACCCAGCGACACATGTAGGCAGCGGAACGGTCGACCTTTGACGGATCCTTGCCCGAGAAAGCGCCGCCGCCGTGGCGGCCCCAACCGCCGTAGGTATCGACGATGATTTTCCGACCCGTGAGACCGGAGTCACCTTGCGGTCCGCCGATCACGAAACGACCGGTCGGATTAATGAGAAACTGAGATTTCTTCGTCAGCATGCGGGCCGGAATGACCTGCTTGATGACATGCTCGATCAGATAATTTTCGATCTGATTGTGGGAGACTTCCGGCGTGTGCTGCGTCGAGATAACGACGTTAACGACTTCCACTGGCTTGTCGTTTTCGTAGCGAATCGACACCTGCGATTTCGCGTCGGGGCGAAGCCAGGGAGCTTTGCCGGATTTGCGAATCTTGGTCAGCAAACGACCGAGGCGATGGGCAAACATCACGGGAGTCGGCATGAGCTCGGGAGTCTCATTGCAGGCGTAGCCAAACATCAGGCCTTGATCGCCCGCGCCCTGCTCGGCCTTTTTCTTGCCCTTCACCTTCACCGCATCGACGCCCTGGGAAATATCCGGCGACTGTTTGGTGAGGTAGTTGTTGATGAAAACCGTATCGGCATGAAACACGTCGTCGATGTTGGTGTAGCCGATGTCACGAATGGCATCGCGGACGATGGTCTCGTAATTGAGTTTCGCCTTGGTGGTGATTTCACCGGCGAGGATGACCATGTTGGATTTCACCATGGTCTCGCACGCGACACGACTGGTGCGATCCTGCGCCAAGCAGGCATCAAGCACGCTGTCGGAAATGAGGTCCGCAACTTTGTCGGGATGACCTTCGCCAACCGACTCGGAAGAAAAAACAAAGGATTTTGCCATAGACCTTCCAGCAAGCCGGGTTCCCTTCATGGGGCAAGGAGAATATCAACATATCTGTATTATTTGATATGTTCATATTACACGATAGAGAGACTCACTCAAAATCGCCCTGCGCATCACTTCGCTCTCATCGGCCATAACCCGCAAACTACGACGCGTTATGCTGCCTTGCCAAAGATCGATGAAGAATCATAAAAGCTAGTCGATGCAGTGCTGAGCCGCACTGAATCGGCACCAAACCTCACATTGTTATGCCAGAAACTCAGACCATTGATATGCAGGCGATTAACGGCTTGCGAGAACTCAGTCCGGACGCCCCCGACGAATTCTTGCGGGAGCTCATCGAGATCTATTTGCAGGACACTCCGCTGCGCATGGCTGAACTCGATGAGGCGTTGCTGAAAAATGATCTTCCGGGCCTGACCCGTGCCGCCCACACCATCAAGGGCAGCTCGAGTAATTTTGGAGCGACGCTATTCACGCAATTGGCTCATGAAATCGAAATGCAGGGAAAAGGCGGGAACGTTTCCGAAACGCCCGCTTCGTGCATCAAATTAAAGACCGAGTACGCACTGGTCGCGGCGACCTTAGCGAAGATTGCCAAGGGAGCATAGTCCGCGCAAGGTGGCCGAAAGCTTATGCGATTCACTCGGCTATTTGGATTCATTTTTGCCACCCTGCCCGCCCTGGGCGGCCTAAGCAGCGCATTCGCCCTCGACTGGAAAACAACTACGCTCGCCGCAACCACTGCGCCATTTCAGCCTGAGCAACAAGCCGTCTTCGAATTCACCAATCACAGCGCCAAAGCTGTCGCGATCCGTGATATAGAAACAAGTTGCTCGTGCCTCGTCGCAAAATCCGATCAGGCGATTTATCCGCCCGGCGCATCAGGGAAAATCACCGCGAACTTCACCGTCGGAGATCGGGGTGGACTTTATGAACGAACGGTCACGGTGAGAACCGATGAGTCCGACGAACCCGTCCATCTGGTGTTCAAGATCGAAGTCCCCGAAGTGGCCGTCGCCACCCCACGCAGTGTCGCGTGGCGGCTCAACGAAGTCCCGACCGAAAAAAACGTCGATCTCACCGCGGCCGCAGGGTTGGAAATTAATTTCCTGAACGCCCAATGCACGAGCGACGCCTACACCGTCAGCCTCGAGGCCATCGAAGCGGGCCGGCTCTACCGCCTGCATATTAAACCAAACACCACAAAGAAACCCGCGAGCGCAGCCGTTCGTGTCATTGGTCGCGAAAAATCCGGGCACGACGTCCTGCTCAGCGCCTACGCGAGCGTGCAGTAAACTCAGCGATAGAGTGCCGTCACCGGCGTCGCAGTGAGCACGTTGTATTGCCGCATCGCCAGGCGCCACCACTCCGCCAATTGCTCAGATGGCTGCTTCCACAATTGCTCATGGAGCCAGATCATCGATTCAGGATCGAGCAACAGCGCCATTTTTTCGCGATGCTTCAACTGGGCCGGACCCTCCGCCAATAATTTCTTGCGCAGCCCAATGAAATACGAGCGAACCGCGTGACTGCTGCGGCGTTGGCGTAACAGTGAAACGTGCAACGCATTCACGTAGGGATCCAACACCGCTTGCAACAAACCATAATCATCGCGCAGTGGCGCAATGGGCGGCATATGCCGGTAGCACTCGGCCAAATGACGTTCCAACCGCACGAGTTCCTGAGGCGGCTCGGTTTCATCAGGCGTAAGAAACAAACCGAGTTCGCGGGCCTGCCGACCAAAACTGGCCTTGCCGAGAAAAATTGAAAGCGGGGCGGAAAACACGAGGCCCGCCAGAACAGGACTCAACCACCAAAAATACGACGGCACCAAAATAAACGCCGACACGCCCCACACGATGCCAAAAGCCATTTGCCCGGAGTGCGTGATGATGGCTTCGCGCCAATCGGTGTCCTCAGTCGCCGCCCGTTTCTGCGTCACCCAACCCACTCCCTGCCCCATCAAAATATAGATCACGAATTTCGTATGAAACATCATGTTAATCGGCGCGATCAACATGGAGGCAAACACCTCCAACAAGGAACTCAGCACCAACCGCAATGGCCCGCCGTACGCTTTGGCTCGTTGATTTCTTAATGCCAGCAACACACTCATGATCTTCGGCAAAAACAGCAGCAGGA